>DATKYS010000083.1 GCA_035528375.1 bacterium | reverse complement strand
GGGCACTTGATGTGCCGGTCGGATGACGCCTTTCCTGCCACTTTTGCCTCCTCACATCTGTGGCAGGATAACACTCCTCAATCAACGTGTCTCTAGCGTTATGAACACGGATAATGGTCCGTTTAGGTAAGACGATCCCTTATTTAATACATTATTACTTACGGCTTAAACATGCAGGGCACATACAACTTGATTTATGAGTCTTATGGACAAGATTATGAAGCTTTCCATCTTCAAGACCGAAGCGATTTAATATAATATCTAAATATTGTGTATCACCGCGTTCGTATCTTCTATACACAGAGTAGGCCACGTGATCTGCAAGTTGAATTAAGCGGGATAATTTTGAATCAACAAATAAAGGTACTTCATTGATATTAACAGTGATTCCCCATTTAGTGCCTAGCGTTCTAAAATCACGTGCTAAATATTGCAGACTTGTTTCGTATGAACTTCTATCAAGGATAATAATACCACGTTGTGTATTACCTTGATGGTGTTGTGCTTTAAGTAAGAGGTCAAATCTATTACATATATTCTCAAAAGCGAGTTCCATGGGGTCATGCTTTGGAAATGATTCTTTATCTACAATACATGCAAATGCTTGGGTTGTGATATTAGAATTGGCTAGGATATTCAATGTTTCCTTAATTGTATTAATTCTTTCTTGTCTAGGCATACCTTTCCAGGGAGCTTCTTTACCTGAAAAAATGTCGTAAGCATGGAATTCAGTTTGTTCAGGAGAAATAGGTGATATTTGCTCAGCTAGCCGGTTCATTTCCTCGGATATCCAGTGAACCTGCCGTTCAAAGATAGATACACCACCAAGGACGAGATGTTGTTCTGTCCTATTTCCTGCAGAGCCCGAATCGTCTAAGTACAGTAAATACATAGAATTCCTCAAAAAATGCAGCCAGGTAGGATTAACTCCTAACGGACCGCTATATGCAGCCCTCCCAACCGCGCAATGAAGTTTAGCCGCTTTTTCCTTTTTTGTCAAGACAACTTTTAAATTAATCCTCCAGTGTTTTCAAGAACTTCGGCAGGAACTCATCCAGGTACTCCGGCCGGATGCGCTTGAGCTCCGCCCTGGGCAGAGCAGCTAAAAGGCGCCAGCCGAGGTCCAGCGTTTCGAACACCCCGCGGTTCTCGTGGTCCCCCTGGGCGATGTAGCGATGCTCGAACTCGTCGGCGAATTTGAAGAAGACCCTGTCCATGTCCGAGAGCGCCGCCTCGCCCAGAATCACCGCCAGCTCCTGGGCCTCCTTGCCCCGGGCGTAACCGGAGAAGAGCTGGTTGAAGACATCGGCGTGGTCCTTGCGCGTCTTCCCCTCGCCGATGCCCTTGTCCTTCAACCTGGAAAGCGACTGCATCACGTCCACCGGCGGGTAGATACCCTTCTTGTGCATGGCGCGGGAGAGGATTATCTGCCCCTCGGTGATGTAGCCGGTGAGGTCGGCGATGGGGTGCGTCTTGTCATCCTCGGGCATGGTGAGGATGGGAATCTGGGTTATGGAGCCGCGTCGGTCCTTGATGCGCCCCGCGCGCTCGTAGACGCTGGAGAGGTCGGTGTAGAGGTAGCCGGGGTACCCGCGCCGGCCGGGAATCTCCTTCCGGGCCGCGGAAATCTCGCGCAGCGCCTCGCAGTAATTTGTCATGTCGGTGAGGATGACCAGCACGTGCATGTCCATCTCGTAGGCGAGGTACTCGGCGGCGGTCAGGGCCATGCGCGGGGTGGAGATGCGCTCGATGGCCGGGTCGTCGGCCAGGTTCATGAAGAGCACCGCGCGGTCTATGGCCCCGGTGCGCCGGAAGTCGTCAATGAAATACCGGGCCTCCTCGAAGGTGATGCCCATGGCCGCGAAGACGACGCTGAACCCCTCGCCCGACTGGAGCACGTTGGCCTGGCGTGCGATCTGCGCCGCCATCTGCTGGTGCGGCAGCCCCGAGCCGGAGAATATCGGCAGCTTCTGGCCGCGGACAAGGGTGTTCAGCCCGTCTATGCAGCTTATGCCGGTCTGGATGAACTCGTTGGGGTAATCGCGGGCGTAGGGGTTGATGGGGGAGCCGTTGATGTCGCGCCGCTCCTCGGGGATGATCTCGGGTCCGTCGTCAATGGGCCTCCCCTGGCCGTCGAAAACCCGCCCGAGCATCTCCCGGGACACCCCCAGCTCGACCCCCCGGCCCAGGAAGCGGACCCGGGAGGAGGGGATGTCTATCCCCGTCGCGCCTTCGAAGAGCTGCAGCAGGGCTTTGTCTTTGTGCACCTCGAGGACGCGCCCCCGGCGGATTTCGCCCGTGGGGAGCTCGATCTCGGCCAGCTCCTCGTACTTGACCCCCTCGACCCCCTCGACGAGCATCAGCGGGCCGGCTATCTCCTGGGTGGAGAGGTACTCCTTGAGCGGCTGCACCGCGACTTTTTCCTTTTCTCCCATTGTTAAATCCTGGTTAAATCCTGATGTGTGGGTTGATAGGGATGTGGTGGTTAATCAACGTTGGTACCGCCTACCAGATTGAGAAAGCGTTTATCGGTCCAGAGGGACTTCAGGTCCTCATCCTTGCGGGCGATCTTCATATACTGAGGGTATACTTGAAAGGCGCGCGAGAGATACTCCAATGCCTTTTCTGGTCGTTCTTGGAGGGTATGAACACAGCCGAGGTTGTACAGTGCTTGATAAAAAAGGGGATTTAGCTCTATCGCTTGTTGAAAACGTTTCTCTGCGGACTTCAGTTCGTGCATGTCGAGATATACCGTTCCGAGATTGTAATGGGCGTACTCGGAAGTTTCGTCCAGCTCCAGTGCTTTTTCACACCGTTTCTTCGCCTCTTCCGGCTCGCCTATTTTCTGAAAAACCGACCCGAGGTTACAGAGGATGTTGACGTTGGTCGGTTCCATCTCCAGCGCTTTTTCCAATATTTTTTTTGCTGTGTCGTACTTTCCGCTGTCGGACAGATGAACGCCCATGTTGGCCCACGCGTTGGCCAATCTGGGGTTGAACAGGGTCGCCTGTTCGTACGAGTTGATAGCCTCGTTGATTGTAGTCGGGTCATTGCCTTGGTAGAAACCCCGCCAGTACCAATCCAAGGCGATCCTATCGCGCTTGACGGGTGGAAGGCGATTCGCGATGGAGCTGTATCTGGGTGGCTTGATCATGCCGGTGACCTCGTAGAAGGAGAGCCGCTCCTCCTCCGAAACGTCCTCCGATCGGTTGAGTGGGTCGAAACGCCCTCGGTAACGGATGTTGAACAGAGAGCTGGCGGTGAGTGAGGCGGCGGTTTCGGTGATGGTCACCTCACCGGGGGAGGCCTGGCCTTGGAGGACGAAAGTTGTATTGATGGCGTTGCCGAGATTGACCTGGGTGGAGAAGTCCTGGATGTCCTCGTGGTAGATCAAGCCGTAATGTATCCCGATACGCATCATCAGGACGCAACCGCGCTCGGCGATTTTTGGATAGTCGAGGAGGCACGTAGATACGGTTTCGTCCCAGTAACGTTTCCAGCTGCTCATTATACAAATGGAGAATATGATTGATTCATCCATGTTATTGAATATGAAAAGGTTACCGTCACCTAAATTTGTGGGTTTGAAGGGCAGTTCGTCCATTCCGCACGTGCGCCTGGCGGTATCCAGGACAACGCGGCTGTGTTCACGGAGAAATTCATTGACCATGTATTCCGGTAGATAACTCATCGCCAATTTGCTGGCCACGAGGTCGGTGAAAACGATGGGGTAGTAGTCGGGTGATTTGCCCATCTCTTACGGTTACTCCGTATCTTCTGCGATGTTTTTCGGCGTCGGGCAGCCGGTCCAGAGCCTGTTCTCTCCAACCGGCTGCTCCCGGCGCAGGATGTGGTCCACGTCCACGTACCAGAGAAAGTCGGTCCAGCGCACCAGGCCGATGGTGTCCACGGTCTGGTACAGGACCGTGCCCGAGGCGGGGTCACTCCAGGTCAGCCGGACGTCCACCTCCGTTCCCGACCAGTTGACCAGGTCCGAGAAGTAGGGCTCGTTCCAGTCCAGCGTCTCCACCGTCAGCCGTTCGGCCACCTTCCACCCCGGGGCGTTCAGGTAGAGATCGCGGATGCGCTCTTCGGTGGAGCTTTTTATTTCCTCCGCCTCGGCGGGGGTGGCGGGCGCCGGTGAGAAGAACATCTGACCCGAGGTTACCGACTGGTCGCCCGTGTACTGGCCCTGGATGGTGAGCTGGGTGTTGTTGGCCACACCCCCCTGCAGGACGAGGAAGAAGCGCTCCAGGTTGGCCAGGTCAGGCGTGCCGGTGCCGAAATCGTTGGCCTCTCCCTCAACCGCGGATGACTCGGTCGGTTGCATTTCCTCCGGCGGGGTCAGGGCCGCCTCTATGATCCAGTTCGCGGGGTTGGGCGTCTTGACGGCGACGGAGTTGTGGGGGTAACGCGCGAAGACGGCCCCCGATATCTCCAGGCTGCCGACCCGCACTACCTGGAGAGCGAGGTAGTCGTTTTTAACACAAAAACTCTCGCCCCGCGGAAGGTCGGCCAGCTTGACCTCCCCCTCGATGCCGTCGAGCGCCAGCCGGAGGCTCGGTTCCTTCCCGGCATCGGAGTAGCTGACCTCCGCCCGGGTCGAGGCGATCCTGCGGGTGTCGCAGTCGGGCAGAACGATGTGGGTCGAGACTTCCTCCTCGCGCAGGACGAGGGGCCTCGCCGGGTCCAGCGACGCGTAGAAACTTATCAGCGGTTCGTCGGCCGGCGCGATGCCCGCCGTGTCGGGGTACGCGACCTCGGCGCAGGGGGTCATGCCGGCGAACTCGTCGTCGGGGCCCGCGCAGGCCAGAAAGAGGGGCAGGGCCGCGACCGCCGCCAGAAACACGATGCGGTAAGTGCTCTTCGTTTTCGACATGGGATTACGTTCCCGGTCCTTCGGAGATGAGCTCTTCGATCTGTTTCTGCATGTCGCTCTCGATGCCGTCGAAACTCGCCTCGACCTCCTCTTCGGGCGTGAACTTGGCGCGGGCGATGTCCTCGGAAACCGGCAGGGCGAAGAGCGCGTCCAGGTTCAGCTCCGGCGTTTCGAGGGCCGCCTTGGCGGCGTGGTGGAAGCTCATGACGAGCTTCAGCATCCGGTACTGCTTGTAGGCGCTGGAAAAGGTGTCCACGGGGTGGAATGCGTTCTGGTGCAGGAAATCCTCGCGGATGGAGCGGCTGGTCTCCATGACCAGGCGGTCGCCGGGGGAGAGGGACTCCATGCCCACCAGGCGTACGATTTCCTCCAGCTCCGCCTCCCGCTGTAACAACGCCATCGCCTCGTCGCGCATCGGTATCCAGTCCTCGCCCATCTCCCGCTTGAGGTATTCGGCGATGTTGTCGGTGTAGAGGCTGTAGGAGTTGAGCCAGCTTATGGCGGGGAAGTGGCGCTTGTAGGCCAGCTTGTCCTCCAGGCTCCAGAAGACCTTGACCACGCGCAGGGTGGCCTGGACGACGGGGTCGGAGAGGTCGCCGCCGGCGGGGGAGACGGCGCCGATGACCGTTAGCGAGGCCTCCCGTTCGTCGGAGCCGAGGCAGATGGTTCGTCCGGCCCGCTCGTAGAACTCGGCCACCTTCGTGCCCAGGTACGCGGGATAACCCTCCTCGCCGGGCATCTCCTCCAGGCGGCCGCTCATCTCGCGCATCGCCTCGGCCCACCGGCTGGTGGAGTCGGCCATGAGGGCCACGGAGTATCCCATATCGCGGTAGTACTCGCCGATGGTGATGCCGGTGTAGATGGACGCCTCCCGCGCCGCCACGGGCATGTTCGACGTGTTGGCTATCATCACCGTGCGGGTGATCAAAGGTTCGCCGGAGCGCGGGTCCTTGAGCTCGGGGAACTCCATGAGCACGTCGGTCATCTCGTTGCCGCGTTCGCCGCAGCCAACGTAGACGACGATTTCGGCGTTGGCCCACTTGGCGAGCTGGTGCTGGATGACGGTCTTGCCGGAGCCGAATGGCCCGGGGACGCAGGCGGTCCCCCCCTTACCCACGGGGAAGAAGGCGTCTATGACGCGCTGTCCCGAGATAAGGGGCTCCTCGGGGGTCAGGCGCTGGGCGAAGGGGCGGGATTTCCGCACCGGCCAGGTGTGCATCAGCTTGAGCTCCGCCTCGCCTTCGGGAGTTTTGATCTTGCCGATGGGCTCATCCACGGTGTAAGAACCGGAGTCCAGGGCCGTGAGCTTCCCCCGGACGCCGGGGGGGACCAGCACGCGGTGCTCGACGAGGGGGGTTTCCGGGCACACCCCCAGAATGTCGCCGGGAACCACCTCGTCGCCGGCCTTGAACTTCGGGGTGAACTCCCACTTGCGCCCGCGGTCCAGGCCGTCGGCGTGGACACCGCGGGTGATGAAGTCGCCGGTCTTTTCACGGATGACGGCGAGTGGGCGCTGGATGCCGTCGTAGATGGAGGACATCAGTCCAGGTCCCAGCTCCACGGAGAGCGGTATGCCCGTGGTGAACACCGGCTCGCCGGGGCCGATTCCGCCCGTCTCCTCGTAGACCTGGATGCTGGCCAGGTCTCCGTCGAGCTTCACCACCTCGCCCACCAGTCTCATTTCCGAGACCAGGACGACGTCGTACATCCGCACGCCGGACATCCCGGAGGCCACCACCAGGGGGCCGGCGACCTTGACGATGGTTCCCGTCTGCTCCATATAAGGTTTATCTCCAGGGCTGAGGTTGAGTTACGTACAGCCTGGTTATTTTACCGGCCGTCGGGGGCCGAAGATGAGCTTTACGAGCCCCCAGAGGATGTTGGCCCGGGGGACCCGGCGCTCGTAGTCCCGGTACTCGTCGCCGAACTTCTCCACCAATCGGCGATCTGAGGACAACATGACGATGTAGATGGTGACCGAGATGACCGCCGCGCCTGCGATGGTCGCCCAGTGTGGAGTCAGCAGCGCCGCAGCCACGCCCAACAGGATCAGCGCCAGGAACTGGGGGTGGCGGACGACGGCGTAGAGACCGGTGGTTACCATACGTTGTGTGGAGGTATAACTTTCTCCCTTCTCCACCCCGCCCCGTCGCCGGAAGATGAAGATGGGCAGCCAGCCCAGCACTACTGATAAACCCCACATGGCGTATCCCACCCATCGCAGCCACGAGACGTTCCAGTGGGGCTCGAGGATGAAAACCAGCGCGATCTGACCGCCGACCACGAGGAAGAAGGCCGCGTGGACGAAGATTCTTAACGGCGAGCGGTTATCGAAGGGCGGCATAAACCATCACCCTAACTGTCCGTTGATCAGCCTAAGTACCTCTTCGGGGTTCCTCGTCGAGAAGATGAGCCTGTCGAACTTGTGCCCCGTCAGCTTCACCGCCACCCGCCGATGGGCGACGGTCGAGTAGACTTGGATATACTCGCCGCCGATGTGCCCCCCCTTGACTCCCCAGCCGCCGTAGGCCGACCCGGGCAGGGTGTCCATCTCGGCTCCGGTCACCTGGTCCCAGCGGGCCCGCGTTTTGAATACGCCCAGGCGGGCGGCGAGGCCCTCTTCGTCCAGCCGGATCGAGATGAAGAGGAAGTTGAGGATTAAGAGGAAGACCAGCCCGGCGACGGGCAGGAAGACCCAGGGGAAGACCCGCTCCACCACGGCGCCCAGCCCCAGCAACTCCGGGAAGACGCCGAGGAACGCGCAGAGCGCCAGGACGATCCAGAAGATGATCTGGGACACCCAGTCGGTGAGGCGCTCGCGGTATAAATCCATCCCTACTCCTTCCCCAGCACGTCGGCGCCGACGGCGCGCTCCACCATCCGCCGGATGCGCTCGTAGGCGATTCCCTTCGAGCCCGACGACGACGGGATGAGCGTAATCACCGGCAGGGGGCGGTCGGCGTATTCGGCGATGGTTTCCAGCATCCGGCCGCCGAACTCCTCGGTGATGAAAATCGCCACGGCGCCGCCGCTCACCGCCTTGCGCAGCGCCTCCTCGGCCTCGTGGATCGAGTTAACCCCCACTACCGTCGTCCCCAGGACGGTGAAGCCGCGGAGCTGGTCTTCCTCGCCGATGAAATAAATCTGGTTCAGACCGGCCACCCGTCCCCGCTACGAAACGCCCCACAGACGGGCGGTGATCGTTTCCGGCGGAACGCCGTTCAGCTTGCAGGTCAGGACGAAGCGGACCATCTCGAACTCGTTCCTCTTCGCCAGGTAGTACGAGATGAGCGGTTCGGCGCCGAAGGGGGCATGGCGCGCCTGCCGCAGAAACTCCAGCTTCCGGTCCGCCCCCCGCGCCGCCAGGTTTGCGATGCCGTCGGGAGCGCCCTCGACGGCGCCGCGGGTGAGCTCGGCGTAGGGGGTGCGGCCGACGTACTCGGCGGCTCCGCTTCTGTCGCCGGTCCGGGCGTAACCCTCCAGCCTCACGAGGTCCAACCCGCCACCGGGGATGAAGGCCGCCGCGGAAAGCTCCTCGGGATTGGGCGCCGCCAGGCAGCGAACCAGGGCCGTCAGATTAACTAAGTCGGTCTCCAGCTTCTGGTACGCGGTGAGGAAGGGCAGCCCTATCTCCCCGACGAGCCCGGTCAGGCGGGCGAAAAGGGCCCGGTCCACCCCCTGCTGTAACAGGAACGGGTCGCGCGCCTTTTCCCATTCCTCCAGGAGCCCCCGCGCCAGCTCGGCGAAGGGGGTAGGGAGCACGTCCGGCTCGCCGCCGTCGGCGAAGGCGGTCAGCTTCTCCGGGGGCACCGCCCCCCCCTCGGTCAGGGGCGGTTTTCTCTCCGTCAGGCGCCCGACGAGGGCCGCCTTGAGGTTGGCGTAATCCAGCCTCAGACGCAGGTATTCGAGCAGCCGGGGGTCGGGCACGCTCTCCCGGATGAACCGGGTCAACTCGGCGGACTGCTTGGCGAGGAGCTCCTCCAGGCCGGCGCCGCCCCGGGATACGGGCTCGTACCCCGCCTCGCGGAGGGCGTCCACGGCGCCCTCGAAGCTCCGGGCCTCGGCGGCCTCGACGAGCGCCCTTTTCGTCAACAGGCGGCGCTCGCGGACCCGCACGCGGCCCACGGCGTAGGTGTAAGCCGGATCGCCGGAGAGCTTCACCCGCCCCGTCATCTTCTACCCTTCGATTC
This sequence comes from bacterium, assembly GCA_035528375.1. NCBI lineage: Bacteria > bacterium. The sequence continues at coordinate 10,636 of DATKYS010000083.1, read as the reverse complement.
CCAGGATGCCGAGCAGTTCCTTCTCCAGAAGCGGCCGCAGGCTCCGGGTCAGCGCCGGGAAGGTGAAGTTCAGCTCGGTCTTGCCCCCGCGGAGGACGAATCCGCCGCCCAGCTCGCGTGTCTTTTTGGAAACCGACAGCTTCGGCCCAAAACCTTTCAGGAAGGCGTCGTCGAGGAAGGCTGCCTCGCGTTTCGAGGCGATGACCTCGTAAGGGCCCTTCAGGTCGGCGCCGGCGACGAGATGCTTGAAGACCGCGCGCCAGGCGTCTTTTTTCAGGGACTCCAGCTCCTCGACCGCCGCGGCGAAGGCCTCGTCCAAAAGCTCCTGTTTGGCCGCCAGGACGGCCTTGCGGGCGTTGAGCTCGGCCATGGAGATGACGCGCTCCCGGGTGCCTGCGGCCTCGCGTTCGCCCGCCTCCCGAATGCGCGCTTCCAAGGCGCGGGCTCGTTTTTCAGCCTCGGCGAGGATTTCGGCGATTTTGGCCTTCGAGGCGGACTCTATCTCCGCCAACCGGGCGTCGGCGTCGCTCTTTATCCTGGCGATGATTGCGTCCAGGGACAATTCACACCCCTCAGACGGCGTTCAGGAGGAAGATGGTGATGAGAAGCCCCAGAACGGCGTAGAACTCGACGAAGACGCCCAGGACCAGGGCCTTTCCCGACTCGGCGGGCTGCTTGGCCGTAAGGCCCACGCCGGCGGTGCAGACCTTGCCCTGGTGGATGGCCGAGAGCATCCCGGCCAGGGCCACCGGCAGGCAGGCCAGGAATATCTGCATCCCGACCTCCGGCGTCATGGTGGCGGCCAGGGCGCCGATTTTATTGAGCGCCAGGAAGCCGGCCACGAAGCCGTAGATGCCCTGGGTGCCCGGCAGGGCGGTGAGGACCAGGTACTTGCCGAAGTTGCGCGGGTCTTCGCTCATGACGCCCGCCGTGGCCTGACCGGCGTAGCCGATGCCGATGGCCGAGCCGATTCCGGCCAGGGCCACGGCCAATGCCGCACCCAGGTAGGACCAAACGAGGCCCATGCTCTCTCCTTTTTTTACCTCGGGCAAGGGGGGAGCCCTTGTCGGAAGGTGGGAACCAGACCTTGTGGTCTGTTGACGTTTGATTGCGGCTTCGCCGCGGGTAATCGGGAGCTCAACCCTTGAGGACCGTGTGCTCCATGGACCGGGCGTAGGGGACGAAAGTCCGGCCGCCCCCCGTATAGAATTTACCGAAATACTCCACGAACTGGAGCCGGGCGGTGTGGATGAAGCCGCCCAGCGAGTTCATCGCGATGTTGAAGGCGTGGCCCACGATGAGAATGAGAATCATGCCGATGATGTTGGAGTCGAAGGCCATGGTGTTCACCACCTGGGCGATGACCGCGGTGGCCAGCCCCAGGGCGAACAGGCGCGCGTAGGACAGGATGTCCGAGAACAGGCCGGAGAAGCCGGTGTAGAGGTTGAAGAAACCGGCCCCCAGCCGCGGCAGCCCCGAGTCGTCCCCCACCCCGCTGAAGGCGACCACGTAGACCCCGATGGCGATGAGCGCGTACCAGGCCCAGTCCCCGCCGATCCCCAGCATCGGCAGGCCCACCGCCAGCGGCACCAGGAGCATCACCAGCATCCAGGGCAGCTTGCGGAAGTACGCGGTCCGGGAATCTTTCTGCTTCAGCGCCTCGATAAAGCCGATGGTGTAACCGATGAGAAGGTGCAGGTAGCCCAGCCCCAGGGAGAAGTAGAAGAAGTAGAACATCTGGTCCGGGTCCAGGGGGTCCAGCACCATGAGCGATTCGCGGATGCGGGCCAGGCCCGGGGACAGCTCGAAGGACAGGCCGAAGAAGCCCCCGGTCAGCACCCCCACCACCATCGTGAAACCACCCGCGATGACCATCATCCGGAACAGCTTCCGCGTGGTGGGTCCCAGGTGCAGGAATTTTAAAAACAGCAGGCTGGTGACGATGAGAACGAGTCCGTAGCCCGCGTCGGTGAGACAGATGCCGAAGAAGAGGGCGAAGAAGAAGGCGAAGAAAGGGGTGGGGTCGCTCTCGGCGGGTTGGGGCCGCCCGTAGAGGTCGGTGACCATCTCGAAGGGGCGCACCGGCGCGATGTTGGAGAGGTACACCGGCGGCGTCTCGTCCGCCGTCGCCGGGCGGAGGGTGTGGTGGACCAGCTCGCTCCCGTCCAGGACGCGCTTGACGCCTTCCACCGCCGTCTCGGGCACCCAGCCGCGCATGTAGATGGTGAGCTCGGTAGCCGCCGATTCGGCGACCTTCCGCTGCCCCTCGCTCTCGGTGCGCGCCCGGTCCAGGGCCAGGTAGAGGGGGTCGCGGTGTTCTAATAGCCGCTGTGCCTCCCGGAGCGTCTCCTCCAGCTCCGTCCGGCTCTCTTCGATTTCCCCCTCGACCTGCCGTAGTCGTCGGTCGGGCGTCAGCGGTCCGGTCAGGGGGCAGGGTATCAGCTCGAAGCCCTTGAGCGCGTCCCGGACGCCAGAGTCCACCGAGGCGTGCCAGACAAGAATGATTCGGCCCGAGGCGGCGGACGCCTCCTCCCCGGCGACGCCCAGGTCGGTGAGCTCGAAGAGCTCTCCCGTCGCTTCGGCGAGGACTTCCCTCAACCGGGGGAGGTTCCGCGGGTTGAGGGCGTAGGCGGCGGAGAAGGTGCTGTCGGTGGCGCCGATCGAGTCGGGCGGTACCTCGAGCCCCAGCCACGAAGCCAGCGTCGTCCGCTCCTCCTCCAGGCGATCGAGGCGGGACCGTGTCTCGTTCTCCCCGGACTGGACGGCGAGAACCTGCTCGACGGCGCTCGGGGCGTCGAAACCGGCCAGGCGTTCCTCGAGCTCCGCGGCGGGCACCTCGACCTTGTGACCCATCATACCGGCGAAAAATCCGGCCTTGGGCGCGTACACGTCCAGGTAATCCAGGGCCTGGCGGATTTGATCGAGGGTACGGTCGGCCTCCTCGGCGGGGACCGTGGAGGGCGTGGGAAGCTCGCCCCGATCCTCGGGCTCCAGGGCCTCTAGCTCCACGGCGCCGGCGTCCGCCAGCGCGTCGAGCAGGTCGTCCCGGACACTCGAGTGGAGGAGAATCTCTATGCGCTGGACTCGGGTGTTGGCCATCGTCGCCTAGGTGCCGGTGATGCGTTCCACGAGGGCCCGGCAGGCTTCCTTCATGCGACCGCGGGCCTTCTTCTTCATCGTCTCGATTTCTTTCTCTGTGCGTTCGAGTATGTCCTGGGCCTCGACCTCGCCCGAGTAGCGGGCGTCCTCGACCGCCTGGCGGACCTCTTCGCGGGCCTTGGCCTCCGCGGTCTTCCCCAAATCCTCCGCCCTCTCGCGGGCGGCGCGGAGCTCGTTCTTCGCCTCGTTTTCGGCGTTGGAGATCCGGTCGCGGGCGGCGTTCTCCGCCCTCACCACCGGTGTCAGCAAAGGGTTGGCCGTATCGTCCATGGATTATGGCTTGAAGGTGGACCGTGGAGGGTGGGCACATGGGAAGGGCGGCCCGGGTCGCCCCTTAAGAAGAAAAGTGAACAGACATTATCACACGACGCCTGATTAGTCAACGCCGGAGGGGACTAAGTGGCATAAGATTAAAAAGTTCCGGCGGTTGACACCCGTCCGGCGTACCCGTACAATAAACATCCACACCGGAGGTTTATCGGTGAGGCGAACCGAAGCGAAGCGAGTAACGCCCGGGCGAATCCTCCCTGTGCTCCTTGCGGTGCTCTTCCTCCCGTGCGCGTCCTGGGCCCGGGAGGAGGACACGGGCGTCGAGCCCGGCCTGAACATTGACTTCAGCGGCGGCAAATCCCTCAACAGGATCGGGTCGGCGCTTTCTTACACCTATCCCCTGGCCGAAGTGTTCACCTTCCGGCTGACCCTGAACCAGAGCGTTCAGAACGAACCCCAGTCGGAGCGCGATTCGGACAGCCGCACCATGCGCTTCGATCTCTTCTACAATCCGGTGGACACGACCCGCATCGGTTGTTACTACGAGGAGAGCTTTTACGACTCGAACTTGGTGATCCAGGAGCAGTACCAGAAATCGAAGAGCCAGCGGGCGGGGACCAGCGCCTCCATTAAATTCTCCGACGCCTTCAACGCCGACATGGACGCCTATTTCACCACGAGCGATGCCCAGGAGGGCACCTACGACTGGGATTACGTCTATCGCGAGTACTTCTACCACTCCCTGTCCGCGGACACCGATCTCCGTTTCGACTACAGGATGACCGAAAACACCCGGCTCTCCCTCGATCTCACCGGATCCCGGGAGGTGCGTAGCTACCCCGTACAGCCCGCCTTGAATTCGGAGTACTACGTGGGCGGGATAAACACTAACCTCACCGGGAATTACGTCCCTTGGGATAACACGACCGTGGAGCTCAGATACCTTTTCAACGGCATTCTCTACAGGGACATGAACCTCATCGAGCGCGACCAGGACGCCTTGAACAACACCCTGTCCCTGATTACGAACTACGAAACCCCCTTCGACGTGAAGGGCATCCTTTCCGTGGACCTGCTTCAGGGGACCACGACCTACCTGGAAAAAGAGGTCTATCTCCAGAAGTACTTCTTCTGGATCTACCCCGAGCTGGACCCCATCCCCGGGTCCCGTATCCGTGCGCCCTGGTGGCCGCTCTACGATATCCTCTCCCGGGGGATAAGCTGGAAGCTGCAGCTCAACTGGGACTCGCCCCGGGAAGACCACCTCCACTGGAACCTGTCCCAGGACACACTGAACAGGAGGTACTACGACGACGAGGGCGAGCTGCCCCCGGAGCGTTTCGCCATCGCCGATTCGGTCCTCACCAACATCAAGAACACCATGACCACCGACGCCCAGATAGACCTGGGCCAGAGCTTCATCCTCAAGCTGCAGCACAAGATAACCCACGACGACTTCGCCTATCCGATCAGTACCGATAAGGACACCATCTCTGTTTACAACGACGTCTCATCATCCATCAAGTGGAAGCTGACCAATGCGGTTTCCTTCAGCGCGAACCTCAACATCGGCTTCGACCGGACGATGGGCGGCATCTCGAGCAACCTTCCCCGGAGCAACGAGATCAAGCTGAGCTTCGGCAGCGAGGTGAAGCTCATCGAGGGCCTGCGCGTCGGTTTGACCTACACCCTCTCCCGTAACAACCGGCGGACTGACGACTTCGAGAGTGGCTCCGACTCCCTTACACGGGAGCTCATCATCGAGCCGGTGTTCAGCGTCTCCGAATACTGGGGCCTGGACTTCTCCGGTTCCTTCAGGGAGAGCGTTAGTTTTCCGGTGGGCGAGAGTTCCGGCAGCATGGGGCTCAAGAACGACTGGAGGATCAACACCCGGGTCAATATATACCCCACCGAGACGCTGGCCTTCGAGGTCTCCTACAAATTGAACTCCCACACGTCCACCTACACCTACCTCGAGACCATCAACACCGACCACGCGTGGGGACTCTCCTTCTCCTACAACATCGTCAAGAACCTCGTCATCCACGTGGACGCCGATTACCGCATCTACGAGTACGACCCCGATCGGGATTCGTTCAACGTGGGGCTCATGATCAGGACGACCCTCTGACGGAGCGCGGTCGGGCCTCGTCGGAAGTGGACCGGAGGGGTGGCCCGGGGCCCGTTGAATCGGGTTGTCAGGTTGTTTTTAAAAGCGAACGGTTCTACAATCGCCGGGCGGTCCCCGGCTTTAACCTATGTTTCAAACCCGATTCATACCGTCGGAGCTCGTCTACGACGGAACCCAGCTCGCCACACACTGGCCGCGCCGGACGGCCGGTGTGGCGGGTGACTGCGTCGTAGCCTTCCTGGGGCCGGCCGAGGTGCCCACCGAGAACCTGGTGGATCTGGAGGACCGCCGGGCCGGGGAGCGCATCACCGCGGGGCGGATGCTCCACCTCGTCGGGGTCTGGTTCGGGCGGACGCTGGCGGAAACGGTTCTGCGCCAGCGCCTGTACGTCTTCCTGACGGCCGAGCGCCTCCGGCTCCGTGGTGTGGACGTGTTAGTCGAGGGCGACGACATCTACACGCCGGACCGGCGAAAGCTCTCGGTTTCCATCGCCACGATCAGCCCCCTGGCCGGGCTCGTCCATATCGGCCTCAACGACGATCCGACCGGTGCCCCGGTGCCTGCGGTCGGATTGGCCGAGCTGGGTGTCGGGGCGGCCGATTTCGCCCGCGAGCTGCTGGACGTTTTCGAGGAGACGGAGCGCGGCCTCGCGTTCGCCGCGGCCAAGGTCAGGGCGGTGGAATGAGGTCGCACCCGCTCGTACGCAACCTCTTCCCCCTCTTCCTCCTCTGGGTGTGGGTATTGATCTACCTGGCGACCGGTGGGCTGCGGCTCGAAATCGTCGAGGTGCAGTACCCGCCCGCCGGACCGACCGATTCGGAGAGGCTCGAGGTGCGGGTTCTTTTCCAGAACGCATCTTCCGGCGATTCCTTCACCTGCCGCTGGAAGCCGCCATCGCCATCGGAGCCCCTGTCCAAGACCCTGCGGGTGGACTCGAGCGACGGCGAGCTCTTCTTCACTCTGACCGGTTTCGAGGTCCCCGCTGGATACCACAGGCTCGACCTGACCGATGATACCGGCATTCCCCTCAACACGAAAGTGCTCTACATCCCGCCGCGTCCGCCCCAGTACGTGACGCGGATAGACTGGGAGGAATCGGGGCTCCTCGCCGCCGTGAATTACCGGCACTGCGAGCCCGGCGCTCGCCTGACGGGGAGCTGGAGCTACGACGGCCGGACCATCCCCGAGGCGGAGCGGGAGGTGACCCTGGGTACGAGCTGCGGTTCGGCGGATTTCCACCTGGGCCACCCGCCCGACGGGCGCTTGTCCGGGGGCTGTTACGAATTCACCCTCCTGGCTGAGGGCATGTTCGTCAGCCGCACCGTCGCCCCGCCGCAGCTCTCCCCGCAGTAATTCCTTTCATTTTGGGTTGTTTTTTGCTATAAAGCCCCTGGAACACACAGCTCGGGCGAATTAAATGCAAGCAGTCATCCTTGCCGCCGGACGGAGCACCCGCACTTACCCCCTGACCGTGAGGACCCCCAAGGCCCTCTACGAGGTTGCCGGGCACTCCATAATCGAGCTGAACCTGCGCGCCGTCGAGGGCCTGGTGGATGAGGCCGTCATCGTCGTCGGGTTCATGGGAGAGAAGATAATCCGGCGCCTGGGTTCCAGCTACCGGGGCATCCGGTTGCGCTACGTGGAGCAGAAGGAGCAGAAGGGGACGGGGCACGCCCTTCTGTGCGCCGCCGACAAAATTGCCGGCGAGGCGCTCGTGCTCATGGGCGACGACCTCTACCGCGACGAGAATTTCGAGGAGCTGTTCGAGTACCCCAACGCCGTCCTGGCCCAGCGCGTCACCGACCCCGACCGCTTCGGGGTCTTCACCGTGGAGGGCGACCGGGTCACCGGCGTCCACGAGAAGCCCGCCCGGTTCGTCTCCGACCTGGCCAATACCGGCTGTTTCAAGATTAACGCCGATTTCCTCCGGCTGCTCACCACGCTGGAGCCGAGCGAGCGCGGCGAGATAGAGATGACCGGAGCGGCCGCCAAGCTGGCCGCCGAGGGCAAGCTCAACTGGGTCGAGTCCAACGGCGGCTGGTACGCCATCGGCTACCCGTGGCACCTGCTGGAGGCCAACACCCGCCTGATCCAGGACCGGCCGCTGCAGCGGTTCAACGTAAAGGCGCGCCTCCTGGGCGACGTCCACCGCTGCGTCACCGTGAACATCCTCGAGGACTCCTGGATCGGCCGCGGGTGCATCCTCACCGACCGGGTGATGATCTCGCGGAACTGCTACCTCCACCCAGGGGTGCAAATCATGAACCGCACCACGGTGGGGCCCAACACACAGATAGCCGGCGGGACCCAGATCGGGAACTGCCTGATCGGGGCCAACGTGCAGATAGGCCGGCGCTGCCTTCTGACCCGGTGCGTCATCGGCGACGGGGCGACGCTGGGAGACGCCGTGACCGCCTTCTGCGACCCGCCGCCCGACGGAAAAATCTACTCCACGGTCAAGGGCGAACGGGTGGAGGTGGACCTGCCGAAGTTCGGCGCCGTCATCGGCCCCGACGCCTATGTGGCGCCGATGACCGTGCTGATGCCCGGGGTGAAAATCGCCGCCGGGGCGCGCACAGAGTTCGGCGAGGTCGTCCAAGGCGACAAGGGCGAAATCTGGCCGGAGAGTGAGTGACCCGTTCCGGTGGCTCGCGGGCGAGGCCGGCACCGACTGGCCTCGTTCGGTTCCGCCCCGGGGGAACCGCGCGGGTCCTTTTTTTGTATAATTAAGGAAAATCGTCAGTGGCGAAGGGGGGTTCCGTGGACGCCGTGGAGGCCGCGGCCAAGCTCGAGCGGCTGTCCGACGCCGCCCGGAGCGTCGAGGACCAGCTCGCCCGCGCCATCGTCGGGCAGGAGGAGGTCGTCGAACAGCTCCTGGTGGCTCTGTTTTCCCACGCCCACGCCCTCCTGGTCGGGGTGCCGGGGCTGGCCAAGACGCTCATGGTGTCCAGCCTCGCCCGCGCCCTGGACCTCTCCTTCCGTCGCATCCAGTTCACCCCCGACCTCATGCCCGCCGACATCACCGGCACCGACGTCATCCAGCCTGACCCGGAGACGGGTCAGCGGACGATGCAGTTCCTCCGCGGGCCGGTCTTCGCCAACCTGATTCTGGCCGACGAGGTCAACCGCACCCCACCTAAAACCCAGGCCGCCCTCCTGGAGTCCATGCAGGAGCACCAGGTCTCCATCGGCGACACCACCTACCCCCTGCCCGACCCCTTCTTCGTCCTGGCCACCCAGAACCCCATCGAGCAGGAGGGGACCTACCCCCTGCCCGAGGCCCAGCTCGACCGCTTCATGCTGGAAATCCGCATCGGCTACCCGAAGCGGGACGAGGAGGAGCGCATCGTCGCCCGGACCACGGGCCGCGATGAGCCGGAAATAAGCCCCGTTCTGAACGCGGAGGAGATAATCGAGCTACAGGGGCTGATTCGGGAGATTCCGGCCGCGCCGCACGTTGTCAGCTACGCGGTGAACCTGGCCCGTGCGAGCCGTCCCGAGGACCCCACGGCGCCGGAGTTCATCAAGCGCTGGGTGGCCTGGGGGGCGGGGGTTCGCGCCGGGCAGTACCTGATTCTCGGGGCCAAGGCCCGGGCCGCGCTCCGGGGGCGTCCGGCGGCGTCGGTGGACGACGTGCGCGACCTGGCCCACGCCGTGATGCGCCACCGGGTGCTGATCAACTTCAACGCCGAGGCCGAGGGGGTCCACTCCGACGAAATCATTAGTAGGTTATTAGAGGTTATTGGAAACGAATAAAGCCTTATATAGTCGTCATTTTTCTTGTATTACGAACTTGACTTTTTTGTGGTATCATTTAAAATGACCTTGAAATAGATAGATGATTGGTAGAGGGTATGGATACCTTTTGGGTCACCCTACTCACGAATATTGGTACAAATACAATCAATACGTGGGTTACGCTTAAATGTGAAAAAAGGAGATATAATAGAAGAATTGCTACAATTTATCAAGAGACAATAAATAAGTTCTTCGATTTATATCCATCTATTGGAGCAAGTTATAGTACATCAGTAATAAATCAGTTAAATAATAATAAGGATGCAATTATTGATTGTCTTTATAAATCATATTCTATAATTGGTATTTCTTCAGTATCTTTAGCCTATTTAAGGCAGCAGCCCTTAACGTTATCTCAAGCTGAAGAGATACGGAAGATACTCCACGACACGTATACTGCATTAGGGAGGGTGTAATGAGAATAGGTAAAAAGGATTTTTTTGATGCGCTTAGGGACATAGAAAAGGAAACTAAGATGTATCAAGAAAATGAAAAGCAGTTCAATAAAATTATCATTGGTTTAATACCAAAGGCTCTTCAGCATATTAATGACATTTTTAAGGCTTTATGTGATAAACCTTTAGTTCCTATTGAGAAGGAAAGGGATATAGTATTGTACAAACATTTTGATAACAGTCAAATAGGAAAAGTACAAATTAACGAGTTGCAAATAAATTTAGAAAACCAAAGTATAAAGTTTAAATTAAATGGGGGAATTGGTTATGTTGGGGCAACTGCTAAAGTTGAAGTAATTCCTGATAATATACATTTACCAAGAGAAAAAGCACCATATTTGGACAACGGTATTTATATCGGTATTAATGTGAAAGAAGAAAAATTTGAGACTTATTGGATAATTGATAATAAAAGAGTTCTTCTAGATGAGGATAATGCTATGCAATTACTATATGATTTATTTGTTGGTAAAAGAAGGGTTAAAGCGGTAAATTGAGAATGTAGGAAAGGGATTACCATATCGAAACATTTGGTAGATAAACGATGGGCGGGGTAAAGAGCCCCCGCCCTACGTCATAGTCACAAGTGCAGTTCGGCTAATACTCCTCATCCTCGTAGTACGACTCGGGCATGGGCAACAGGCTCGGCAGAACCTCCCATTTATCGTCCAGCGGCAGGAGTTTGGCCCAGCCCACCACGTCGGCCCCCGTCTCCCAGTCGCTCGACCTGACGTTGACCCAATTCCCCTCCTGCCCAAGAATCTCCGCGCTCCGTGTGAAGGCGACGCTCTCGCCCAGCGGCTCGCCGCCGGGGGAGTCGTAG
>DATKYS010000082.1 GCA_035528375.1 bacterium | reverse complement strand
AGCGGCAGCATCACGTTCTCCAACGCGCTGAACTCCAGGAGCAGGTGGTGCATCTGGAACACGAAGCCCACCTCGCGGTTGCGCACCTGCGCCAGCTCGCGCACCGAGAGGTCGTCGAACCAGCGGTCGCCGATCCGGACGCGGCCGCCCGAGGGCCGGTCCAGCGCCCCCAGGATGTGCAACAGCGTGCTCTTGCCGGTGCCCGACGCCCCGACGACCACCACCGTCTCGCCGGGGGCCACGTCGAGGTCCACGCCCAGAAGGACCTCCAGGCGGCGCTCGCCGTCCTGGAAGAAGCGCTCCACCCCACGGGCCACCAGCACGGCCTCACTCATAGCGGATGGCCTCCAGGGGATCGAGCCGGCTGGCCCGCCAGGCGGGGTACAGGGTGGACAGGAGGGTTATCACCATGGCGACGGCGCCGATTAAAACCACGTCGCCCCAGCTCACCACCGCCGGCAGGTGGTCCATGTTGTAGATTTCCGCCGAGAGGTGGATGAACTTGTACTTTTCCAGGAGCCAGGCCAGCACGGCGCCGACCGCACCGCCCACCACCGTCCCCAGGCCGCCCAGGACCAGCCCCACGGTCAGGAAAACCCCCCTCACCTGGCCCCGCTTGACCCCGAAGCTCAGCATCACGCCGATGTCCTTCGTCTTTTCCACCGCCAGCATGATGAGGTTGCTCACCACGTTGAAGGCCGCCACCAGGACCACGATGATGACCACCAGGAACATGGCGAACTTCTCCATCTCCAGGGCGGCGAATAGGCGCTCGTTCATCTGGGACCAGTCCCGGGCGTGATAGGCGCCGCCCAGCTTCTCGTTGAGCGCGTCCGCCACCTCCGCCGCGGCGAAGGGGTCCTGGACCCGCGCCTCGATGACCGTCACCTTGTCCCCGATGTTCATGAACTCCTGCGCCAGCCCGATGTCTATGTACGCGAGCTGGGCGTCGTACTCGTACATCCCCGTGGAGACGATGCCGGTTATCTGCAGCTTCTTCATCTTGGGCGGGATGGGGGTCAGGGGGTCCCACTCGCCGGTGGGCATCACCAGGACCACCTCGTCGCCCACCACGGCGGCCAGCTCGTAGGCCAGCTCCTTGCCCAGCACCACCCCGTGGACCGTGTCCATCCCGTCGGGTGAGTCGTACTCCGACAACGGCCCCTCGCCGTCGCGCAGAACGCCGGTGTAGTCCTTGGGCCGGAAGGTGAAGTCGCCCTCGATGACCAGGTCGGGGAGTCTGGTGATTTCGGCTTCGGAGTCGGGGGCTATACCGCGGAAGACGGCGCCGACGGTGTTGGAGCGGTTGACCAGCATCCCCTCCAGGTACACGGCGGGCGAGGCGGCCACCACCCCGGGGGTGTCCTTGATTTCCTCCAGGAGCGGGCGCCAGTCCGCGATGGGACGCCGCAGGTAGTCCACCACCATGATGTGGGCGTTGTTGGCCAGAATCCGGGAGCGCACGTTCTCCTGCAACCCCTCCATCACGCTCACCACGACGAGGAGGCTCGCCACGCCCAGGGCGATGCCGCTCACGCTGATCCAGGTGACGACGCGGAGGAACCCCTTGCGTCCCGTGCGCAGGTAGCGAAAGGCCACGGCGAGCTCGAAGCGCCCCAGCCGCGTGAACAGCAGCACCAGGCCGATGAAGGCCGCCACGACGCCCAGGACCAGGGCGACGGTCACCAGCGGGGGCAGTCCTTCCACCTCGGGCAGCATGGCTTAAATCCGTTCCTTGACGAAGCCGAGCACCTCGCCGGCCGCCGCGAGGGCCTCGCGGGACTGGCGCTCGTTGAAGTAGTCGCTGGGCGCCCCGGTGCCGATGCCGTTGGGGTAGCGGGTGGCCGTGTAGTATTCCTCCAACGCCCGGCCCGATTCATCCAGACGGGACGCTTCATCATCGTACCTACCCACGACGGCGAGCAACCGGTGCAGCGAATGCGTGCGCATGTCAACCTCGCCCCGAAACGCCAAAAAAGCCTTCAGGGCCATCTCCGCCGCCTGCTGGGCATGGAAACAGGCGAAGGAGTAATACTCCCTTTCGGCGACCAACCGCGCCAGCGACATGTTACTCTCCGCCTCTTTCAGCCAGTATCGGCCTCTCTCTTCAGGCATCTCGCGCATCGTATAAAACCTCCCCCTCCGCGAGGGCGGTCCGCACCAGGGGGCTTTCCTCCCGCGCCCGGGCGAACTCCTCCGGCGTGAGCACGAAGGCGTTGACCACCTCGTGGACGTCGAGGATTTTCCAGACGACCAGGGCCCTCTCCGGCGGGTTCCCCTCGACCCCTTCCAGCACCACCAGGACGTCGATGTCGGAGTCGTCGAAGGCCCGCCCCCGGGCGACGCTGCCGAAGAGGACCACCAGCTCCGGCCGTCGGGCCACGAGGCGCGGCAGGGCCGCCAGCAGCTTCCCGCGGAGCTCCACTGCCCGCCGCCGCTGACGCTCCCTCGCCGGGACGAAAGTCTCCTCGCCCATCTCCATCACACCTTCGGCTTCATCCGTGTGAATCGGGCTCAACCGCCCTCGACCGCTCGTGACTCACGGGAACGAACGTCGGGAACCTCCGCATAACTCCATGTTTTTACGAGACTTGCTCGCGCCGGCGGTGGCACAGTTTTTGCGAATCCCCAGCGCAAATCCGTCCGCCGGCCTCAGTGGCGCATAAAACTGTGCCACCGCCTCACGCGGCTCCCCACCGGCGACCGCCCGTCCAGAGTCTCCGTCGAAAACCGTCTACTTCGGTCGCATCTGCGGGAACAGTATCACGTCCTGGATGCTCGGGGCGTCGGTGAAGAGCATGGTGAGTCGGTCCAGGCCGATGCCGAGGCCGCCGGTGGGGGGCATGCCGTATTCCAGGGCGCGCAGGAAATCCTCGTCCACCACCGCGGCCTCCGAGTCGCCCAGGGCGCGCTGACGGGCATGGGCCTCTAACACCTGCCGCTGGATATCGGGGTCATTTTGCTCACTAAAGGCGTTGCCCAGCTCGAGGCCCGCGACGTGGGGCTCGAAGCGCTCGGCCAGCCGGGGGTCCTCGGGCTTGGTCTTGGCCAGGGGGCTCACCTCGGCCGGGTAGTCCAGGACGAAGACCGGGTCCTGCAAGAGCGGCTCGGCCACGGCGTCGAAGACCCCCATTATTATCTTGCCCGTGGGGGCGTGGTCGGGGTATTCCAGGGCGTATTTTTCAGCCAGTTTCAACGCCGCGCCGCGGTTGAGCTCCCGCCCCGGCTCCAGGCCCAAATCCACCCCCGTCCGCTCTTTTATCGCCTCCAAAACCGGCAGCCGCCGGAAGGGCTTCGAGAAGTCCACTTCCTTACCCTGATACGTGATTATCGTCCCGCCGGTGAGCTCCACCGCCAGAAATTTCAGCAGCTCCTCGAAGAGCGCCATCATGCCGTGGTAGTCGGAAAAAGCCTGGTACAGCTCGCACTGGGTGAACTCGGGGTTGTGGGTCCGGTCCATCCCCTCGTTGCGGAAGTCCTTGCCGATTTCGTAGACGCGCTCGAGGCCGCCGATGATGAGCCGCTTGAGGTACAGCTCGTCGGCGATGCGCAGGAAGAGCGGGATGTCCAGCTCGTTGTGGTGGGTGGTGAAGGGCTCCGCCGCCGCCCCGCCGTAGAGCGGCTGGAGCACGGGGGTTTCCACTTCGAGGAAGCCGCGCTCGTCGAGGAAGCGCCGGACGAGCGCCGTCAGCCGCGTGCGCGCCAGGAACCGCTCCCGGCTCTCCGGGTTCAGCAGTAAATCCAGATACCGCTGCCGGTAACGGAGCTCCACGTCGGCCAGGGCGTCGTGACGGACGGCCTTCCCCTCCTCGTCCTCGGTTTGTTTGACCACGGGCGTGGGCCGCAGACTCTTGGCCAGAAGCGTCCAGGCGGTCACGGCCACCGTGGGCTCGCCGGTGCGGGTGGTCATGGCCCGGCCCCGGACCCCGATGAAATCGCCCAGGTCCAGCTCACCGACCAGCCCGTAGGACTCCTCCCCCAGCGTGTCGCGCTTGAAGTAGAGCTGGACGCGGCCCGAGGAATCGGTGAGGTCGGCGAAGGTGGCCTTGCCGTGGCCCCGCAGGGCGACCAGGCGGCCGGCTAGGGCGAACTCGGCCTCGGAGCCCTCCATGGCGTCGAAACCCTGTAAAAGCTCCGCGACGGTCCGGTCGCGGTGGGAGCGCGCGGGGTACGGCGGCAGGCCGGCCTCCTCGAAGCGCCGCCTCTTCTCCCGCCGGTGGCGGACCTGGTCCAGGGTCTCGTCGGGCAACTCCCACCTCGAACTGACGCTGTTTTCAATAAAAAGAAAAGAGGGGCCCCGCCCGGCGATGCTACCACAGCGACTACCGGTTGACAACCGCCGCCCCGTTGACCCCGCCCCATTTTACTGGTATACCTCACACGTCGCGCGACTCCATGAAAACCATGCTCAACCCCACCGAACGCCGGGTCATCACGCTCACCGCCGCGGGGCACTGGGTGACGCACGCGGCGATGTTGGCGCTGCCGGCCGCGGCGGCCCTCCTCAAATCCCAATTCCACCTCGACACCTTCGAGTACGGCCTGCTGGCGAACCTCTCGTACCTGGGCTTCGGGCTGGGGGCGCTGCCGGCGGGGTTCCTGGTGGACGGCATCGGGCCCCGGCGCACGCTGTACATCTGCCTGGGCGGCGTCGCCCTGGGGGCGCTGGTAACCGCCCTGGCCGAAGGGCTGGTGATGCTGGCGGTGGGCGTCACGCTTTTGGGCCTGGCGGCGGGGCTCTACCACCCCGCGGGGCTGACGCTGGTGAGCTCCAACCTCCTCCAGGACGGCCGGGGGATGGGCTACCACGGCATCGCCGGGAGCGGCGGGATGGCCCTGGGGAATTTCATCGGCGCGGGAATCCTGGCCGTGGCGAGCTGGCATTACCTCTTCGGGCTTTACGCCGTCGTCCCGCTCCTGGTGCTGGGCTACCAGTGGCTGGCCGTGCGGCCCCTGGCGCTCGCCGAGCCGCACACCGCCGAGCCGCCGACGGAGCCGCCCCCACCCCGCCGCTGGGCGCAGATGGCCTTCGCCGTAACCGCCGCGGCCCTCCTCGGGTTCAGCTACCAGGGGATGGTCGTCTTCATGCCGCTCTTCTTCGGCGAGAACCTGCACCTGGCCGGGATGACCGAGGAGGTGCTGGGGAACCTGGCCGCGGGTGTGATGCTGTTGGGCGGGGTTTTCGGCCAGTTCTCCGGGGGCGTCCTCGCGGAGAGGAAGAAGCCGCTGCGCTCGGCGACCTGGCTGTCGGCGGCGGCGTGCGTCGCGGGGCTCGGCGGGCGCTTCGCCGGGGGATGGTGGACCCTTTTCATCTCGGTGGGCATGGCGGCTGCGGTCTTTTCCACCCAGCCCATCACCAACAGCATCGTCGGACGGCTCATGCCCGCCCGACACCGCGGGAAGGGCTACGGCCTGGCCAGCGCCGTCAACTTCGGCTTCGGTTCCCTGGCCGGGTCCGTCGGGGGGTGGGTGGCCCAGAACGCCGGCCTCGAGAACGTATTTCTGCTGCTGGCCGCGACCTCGCTCCTGGCGGCGCTGGCGATGCTCCTGCTGCGGAAGACCGGCGGTGACGAGGTCGCCCGGCCCCGCGGGGCATGAGAATAATTATTCCCCTCCCCCCTCTGGGGGAGGACCAGGGAGGGGGGCGGGCGGGTGTGGACACCCGCCCCTACGAGCATCATCGAATCAAACCCGTAGGGGCGACCCGAACGGCGCGCCGTCGGTCGGCCCCTACTTCACCGCAATTCGCGGCGGCCCGCAGGGGATGCATCCCACGGGGCCGCCCTACATCATCGCAACATAGGGTGAGGGGCGATTCGAGCTGGGGATTTGAATCCCGACCGTATATAATTACCTTGGGAATCATTCCCGGAAAAACCGCGTATCGAAGGTAAATACTCCTCCCTTCGACCCGCCCCTTTCCGGACCCGCAAGAAGGACGGTCCCGTGCCCTGAGCGCCTTTTCCATCGCCCCGACCGGTGACGAGAACAGTTAGACGAGGCGAAGAAATGGAGGAGGCGCCATGCGACGCGGGACGTTTTACGTGCTCCCGACCGCCCTCTTCTTGCTGGGCGCCGGCTGCCTGAGCCCGACGACCACCCCCGAAGAGCCCCCAAAGCCCGACACACCCCTCGGCCTGGTTGAAACCTTCGAGTGGTGCTACGACCACCAGGACGAGGCGCTGTACGCAAAAATCCTGGACCCCGGCTTCACCTACATCCTCGACCGAGAACAGGACGGGAGACCGGAGCACCTTGAGTGGGGCCGCGAGGAGGAACTGGCCTACTTCGCCGAGCTCTGCGCCGCCTGCGGCGAGGGCGATATTGACCTGACACTGGACACAAGCGAATGCGGGGACACCGAGCCCGACCCCGGCGACACGGAATTCATCATCAACAACGTGGCCTACACCCTCCGCGTCCTCATCGGGGACATGACCTACGCCGTGGCAGGCCGCTTCGATTTCCGCGCGGCGAAAAATCCGGGAGAAGGACCCTGCTGGCGGCTGCTGGTGCTCGTCGGCTTCGAGCGCCTCGAACTGCCCTGAGAAGGAGACCCCATGCCCCGAGCGTTCCCCCTTCGCGCACGTTGAATGAGTGAACCGAAGGAGGCGCCATGAGACGCATTCCGGGCCGAACATTGCCGCTTTTCATCTCCCAGGTCTCCCTGCTGAGCATATTCAGCATCTGCGAGATTCCCGGGACCACGCCGACCGACCCTCCGCCCGAGCCGACGAGCCCCGCGGGCGTCATTCGGGGCATCGAGTGGGCCTACAACAACCAGGACATCAACTGGTACACGGACATGCTCGACCCCGACTTCACCTTCTACTTCGACTCCCGGGACGTCCATGACAGCGGCACACCGTCCTCCTGGGGCTACGACGACGAGCTGAAGGCCACGCAGAACCTTTTCGATTCCGTTGACGAAGGGGCCATCACGCTCGACATGGACCTCGGGGATCAGCGGGAGCCGGGACCGGGCGATGAGGTGTGGGATTTGAACGGCGTGGACTACCTCTTGACCGTGGTCACCTGGGACGTGACGTACCGGGCGGACGGTTTCGCCAACTTCCTCACGCGGAAGGACGGCTTCTGGCGCGGTCAGCCGCGGTGGTGGCTCTGGAAGTGGTGGGACATCGGCAATTGACCGGCGCCCCGCCGCGCGATAAAAAAAGACGGCCCGCGGGCCGTCTTTTTTCAAATCGGGAAGATCAACCGTTTTTTAAATCCCACCACTTGGTGAGCCACCAGCGATCCATGCCTTTGTCGTCGGGGAACTTGGAGAGCTCGAAATTGGCCTGTTCATTGGCCTGATAGATTATATCCTCTTCCGTTACGACCACGCGGAGGAAGTATTTCACGGTGGAGATATCGAACGAGGTGTCATAGGGACCGGGCTCGGTGTCACCACTGTCGCTGAAATCCAGTGTCAGGGTGATGTTTGCGGCGCCCACGGCGATGAAGAGGTTCTGCGTGGCCGTAGTCTCGGCTTGGTACGTCCAGGAGATGGGGATATCATGATCACCGCCCACGTCCGACGGATCGAAGTAGAAGACGAAATTGTCGTGGTCCAGGAGAGTCCCGTAGAAGGGTCCGTTTGCGTTGTTGTAGCACCATTGGATGTCCTCGATGACGGCCCGGGGCGTGAGCGGGTCCTGCCACTCGCTCTGGTCGTCGCCGCCGCCGCCCGGCGGGATGCTGAACAGATCGCAGCCGAGGCCGGCGAAAAGGACGAGTATGACCGCTGGGATGATGGCCTTGTGCATGGGAGTCCTCCGCTGACCGGCGGCTTTTCCGGGCCGCGACCATAACCCACGGCGAAGCATTCGCTTCCCGGGGCTTTTCAATTACGTCCGGGGGAGGGTCTGGGTTCCCGGCTCGACCGCATCGCCCCCGCGTTAAGATAATATAGCAGCGAAACGGAGAACTGTCAAGATTTCCGCGCCAGGACGAAGTCGGCCAGCTCTCCGAGGACCGCGGTGCCGCGCCGGAAAACCCCCAGGGACCCCTTGGCGGTGGCGATCAGCTCCCCGGCCACGGTCCGGCTCGTCTCCAGACCGAAGAGGTGGACGAAGGTGGGCTTCTCCGCGTCCTTGCCCACGTCCTTGCCCAGCTCCTCCGCGGTGGCGGTGGCGTCCAGGATGTCGTCCACGATCTGGAAGGCGAGGCCCAGGTTCTTGGCATAGGCATCCAGGGCCTGGATCTCGGGCTCCGAGGCCCCGGCGGCCAGGGCCCCCATGCGGGCGGTCGCGGTGAAGAGGGCGCCGGTCTTGCGGGCGTGGACGAACTCCATCTCGTCCGTGGAGAGCCGCCGGCCCACCGAGTCCAGATCTAGCTGCTGTCCGGCTATCATCCCGTCCAGGCCCACGGCGCGGGCCAGCTCGGCGGCCATGTCGCGGGCCAGGGAATCGCGCCGGATGCCGGGGCAGCGCGCGATGAGCTCGAAGGCGGCCATCAGCTCCGCCACCGCGGCCAGCACCGCCGTCGCCTCGTCGTAGAGCACGTGGAGGGTGGGTCGTCCGCGCCGCAGTTGCGCGTCGTCCATGCAGGGCAGGTCGTCGAGGACCAGGCTGGCGGTGTGCACCAGCTCCACGGCGCAGGCCGCGTCGAGGAAGGGCTCGGGCCTGGCGCCGCAGACCTCGCAGGAGGCGAAAAAGAGGACGGGGCGCAGCCGCTTGCCGCCCGCCTCCACCGTGTGCCTGACGGCGGCGTGGGGCTTGGCGCAACGGGGGTCGTCGCCGGCAGCCAGCGACAGCAGCCGGTCGTCCACCAGCCGCCTCACCCGCGCCGCGTAGGATTCGAGCTCACCCATCCAGCCCCCCGCCACTGGGAGGCGGACCGGATTCCCGCCCCGCGCTCCTGCGCAGCCGGTCGCCGCACCGGTCCAGATAGTCCGCGAGCGCCTCGTCCCAGGGCCGCATCACCACGTCCAGCCCGGCGGCGGCGGAGCGGTCCAGCTCGATCCTGGCGGGACGGGGCGCCGGGGCCGCGTACTCCTTCGCGCCCACCGGAACGACCTCGACGTCGAGCCCCAGGCCGTCCACCAGATGCAGGGCGTAGTCGTACCAGGTGACCGAGCCCGTGTTGGTCAGGTGAAAGACGCCGGAGTCGGCCTTTCCCGCGAGGACGACGACGGCGTTCGCCAGGTCCGGGGCGTAGGTCGGGCTGCACCACCGGTCGTTGACGACGGTGAGCGGCCCGCCCGTCGCGGCTTGCCCGCAGAATCTGTCCGGGAACCCCGCGCCGCCGGGGCCGAAGAGGGAGCCGGTGCGCACGACGAGCCCGCCGGGGGGATGCCCCTGGACGTAGAGCTCGCCGGCCAGCTTCGTCCGCCCGTACACCTGGAGGGGCCGAAGTTCGTCGTCGGGCGCGTAGGGACGCCCCAGGGAGCCGTCGAAGACGAAGTCCGTGGAGATGTAAACCACCCGGGCGCCCACCGCCTCGGCGGCGCGGCAGACGTGGAAGGTGCCGAAGGCGTTCACCGCGTAGGCGCGGTCGGGATCGGCCTCGGCCCCGTTCACGTCGGTGTAGGCGGCGGCGTGGATGACCAGCTCCGGCGAGACGCGCCCCAGGCGCCTGCGCAGCGCATCGGCGTCGGTCACGTCGCACTCGGACTCCAGGAGCGGGTCCACGGTGGCACCGGCGGCGATGCACTCCCGGACCAGTTCCGTTCCTAAAAGCCCGTCGGGGCCGGTGATGGCGACCTTCAACGTAAAACCTCGGGTACGGGGGATTTCCCCCGGTCAGCCAGGCCGAGCTCGGCGCCCAGCCCCTCGACGCGCTCCCGGATGTCGTCGGCCGTCCGGGCGAAAAACTCCCGCCTCTCGTCCGGGGAGCCGTGGAAGGCGGCGGGGTCGGGGATATTCCAGCGCAACATCCGTGCCCCGGGCAGGAGGGGACACGCCTCCCGCGCCCGGTCGCACACGGTGACCACCAGATCGAAGCGCAGGTCCGGCAGCCCGTCGAGACCCTTGGCCCGGGCGGAAGAGATGTCCACCCCGAGCCGGCGCATCGCCTCCACCGCCAGGGGGTTTACGCGGTCGGCGGGCTCGGTGCCGGCGCTCGCCACCTCCGCCCGGTCGCCGAACGACTTCCGGGCGAACCCCTCGGCCATCTGGCTGCGGCAGGAGTTGCCGGTGCACAGGAACAAGATGCGCAAACGACGGCCCATACCGTCTCGAATCACGTTACAGCCGGGGCGGAAGCGGTTCCACCCCGGCTGGTCCGTGTCAAATCACGCCGTGCTTCCCCGTCCCGGCTCGGGGTCGGCCGACACCGGCCCGGCCGATTCATGCCAAATCCCGCCGCGATGCCGGTCCGGCTGACCCTTGTCAAACCAAGCCGCGTTTCCCGTCTCGTCGCCGGCCCGGCCCTGCACCCGGCAGGATGTCAAACCGACCCGCTCAAACTGGAGCCCGGCCCGCCTTACACCCGGCAGTATATCGCACCACCCCGTTACAGCCTGAGCCCGGTCCACCCTACTCCGGCGGACATCGTGCTACTCCGTCCCCTCCCCCGTCGGCTCGGCGGCCGGTTCCGGTTCACCCCCGGGCTCGCCGATGTGGAGGTAGATTTCGGTGACGCGCTCCTCCTCGGGCAGGTTCTCGCCCCAGTGGTACACCTCGATCGGCGGACCGGCGGGCACGAATCCGTGGGCGTACACCCAGGAATCGAGCGTCTCGTAGAGGGGGATGCGGTCCCGCTTGAAGGGGCCCTTGAAGCTCAACATGGCCGACGGTCCGCCCTCGACGTCCCGGTAGGTGAACCCCACCGGGGGAAAGGTGTCGTTGGGAACCGGGATCAGCACCTCCCACCGCCGCTCGGCGAGGGGGAGGCCGGCGGACTCGGGGTCGAGTATTCCCATGGGGTCGCCCAGCGGCTCGATGCCCTTGGCCGCGATAGCCGCCAGCGCCTCGTCCAGCGCCTGGGGGTACAGGTTGAAGTCCCCCGTCTCGGCCATGACCAGCGCGCCGGTGCCCGACAAGTTCTTGCGGACCACCTCGGGGGCGGCCTCGACCTGGACGGGCTCACCGGTGGGTGAGGCCACGTGCTGGGGCTGGTCGTCGCCGCAACCGGCGCAGAGGAACAGCATGAGCGCCGCGAAAGCAACGGCCATCCTCACGGGAACCTCCTCGAATTAAACGGACCGCTAGGCCGGCGGCTCCTCGGCGGGCTCGGTCGCAGGGGTTTCGGCCGTCTCGGCCTCGGGCGCCGGCGGCTCCGTCACGGGGACGTAGATGTCGGTGACGTACTCGGCGGGATCCTCGGAGCCCCAGTGGTAGACATTGAGCATCGGACCCGCGACGAGGAGACCCTGATCGGCGACGTACTTGTAGAGCGCGGCGTAATCGGGCATGTTCTCATCGGTGAACTCGCCCATGAAGGTGGTCATGACGGCCTTGCAGGGCTCGGTGACCTTGTAGGCGTAACCCTTGGGCGGCTTCACGTCGGCGGCCACGGGGAAGCAGACCTCGGAGCGCAGCTCATCGGGCGCCACCAGCGCGGGATCATCGAAGAAGACGCCGAAGGGGTCGCTGACGACCTCTATCTTCGCGTCCTTGAGGGCGGTGAATCCCGCCTCCACGGCGTCGCCGAAGAGATCGTAGTCGCCGGTGAGCTCCTTGAAGACCACGGGGGTCGCAGCAAGCTCGGACATCTCGTACACGACCGCCGGCAAGACGGGCTCGACCGGCTCGACCGGCTCCTGGGGCTTCTCCTCCTCGCAGGCCACGAGGAAGAGCGCGAACGACAGAGCCAGCACCACGTAGAGTAACCTATGCATCTTGTCGCTCCTTGGGTATTTGGGGTGACGAAAGACAACAATTGATTTTAACACGGTTTCGGGGTCGAGGCCAAGCCCCGTGCCGGACGGTCAGTCGGTCCCCGGCGTATCGGACGCCGGCTCGGCGCGGCGGAGCTCCACCCCCCCGATGACCGCCTCGACGACCTCCTGGATGGTCATCCCGGTGGTGTTTATCTCGAGGGCCTCGGGCAGCCGGGTGAGCGCCCCGTACTGCCTGGTGGAGTCGGCGCGGTCCCGCTCGACTATCTGCGCCTCGAGCTCGGGGAGGGTGACGGCCTCGCCCCGGGCCCGATGGTCCTCCAGTCGCCGCCGCGCCCGCTCGGTCACCGACGCCGTCAGGTAAAACTTATGGGGCGTGTCGGGAAAGAGGAGGGTGCCGATGTCGCGGCCCTCGGCCACCACCCCGCCGGGCAGCCGCCGGGCCAGTTCCCGGATGCGCCCGTTCACCAGGTTTCTGATCGGCGGGAGGTCGGCCACGCGCTTGATGGCCGTGGTGACCCGGGGGGAGCGGATTTCGGCGCCCACGGGGACACCCCCGAGGAGGAGACGGGCGGTGTGGTCCTCCACCTCGAGCTCGAGCTCGGCGTCCCGGGCCAGCTCCACCAGCGCCGCCGGATCGTCCAGGTCCGTCCCGCGCTCGAGGGCCAGCCAGGTCAGCGCCCTGTAGAACGCCCCGGTGTCCACGTACACCAGCCCCAGCCGCGAGGCCACC
This sequence comes from bacterium, assembly GCA_035528375.1. Lineage (NCBI taxonomy): Bacteria > bacterium. Next base: position 1,503 of record DATKYS010000082.1, on the reverse strand, counting down.
AGCCGCGCCACGGTGGACTTACCCGACCCCGCGGGACCGTCTATGGCGATGCGGACGGCGTCTCCCTCTTCCGGGACCTCCCCCTCCGCCCCCGGCTGGGGCAGCTCGCCCAGGTGCCGCAGGCCGAAGAAGTTCAAAAAGCCCTCGGTGGTGGAGTAGAGGTTGGGGCGCCCGGCGCTCTCGGCGCGGCCGGAGACCTCGATCAGCTTGTGCTCGGAAAGACTCGCCAGGGTGCCCGATGTGTCCACCCCGCGGATGGCCTCGATCTCGCCCCGGGTGATGGGCTGACGGTAGGCGATGATGGCCAGGGTCTCCAGGGCCGCGGCGGAGAGGCGGGTCCGGTTGCGCGGGGGCTGGCCCAGGGCCTTCTCCACGGCCCGGGAGAACCGGCGCTTGGTGAAGAGCTGCCAGCCGCCGCCCAGCTCCACCAGCTCCACCCCGCGGTCGTTCTCGGCGTAACGCCGCCCCAGGGCGCTCAACGCATCCTCGACCCGGCTCCGGGGGTGGCCCAAGGCCCGCACCAGGCGGTGGATGGAGACCGGCGCGTCCGCCGCGAAGAGAATCGCCTCCAGCCCGGCGAACAGGTTTTCCTGGGGAGGGGTGGAATCTTCGTTCAAGACGGCGCCTCGTCGGGGGGGACTATCCACAGGCGGAGGTAGGGCTCGGCCTGGGCCAGGCGGACCCTCTTCAGCCGCACGAGCTCCAGCAGGGCCAGAAAGGTCACCACCACGTACTCCCGGCGACGCCGGTCCGGGATGAGCTCGCCCAGGGACACCCGACCCCGCTCGAGCAGGACCGTCTGCAACTCCTCCATCCGCTCGGCGATGGTGACCTTCTCCTCGGCCAGGAAGCCCTCGTCCATGTCGGTCGGGACAAGGCGGCCGTAGGCCTCGACCAGCAGGACCAGGTCCTCGGAGGATTCCAGCGGGCGGCGGAGGGCGGCGAAATCGGCCGGCGCGCCGCGCGGGAAGAGCTCGAGCTGGGCGGCCTCCATCTCCCGCAGCGTCGCGGCCAGGTCCTTGAAGCGCTTGTAGAGGGCGATCTGTTCCAGGAGGTCCGAGGCGGCGTCCCGGCTCTCGCCGACATCGCCCGGCGTCCGGGGGAAGAGGAGCCGGGCCTTCAGCTCCACCAGCGTCGCCGCCATGACCAGGAACTCGCCCGCCAGGTCCAGCTCCAGCTCGCCCGCCCGGCCCACGTAGGTCAGGAACTCGTCGCAGACCAGCGCCACGTCCACCTGGGCCAGCTCGACTTCCTGGCGCTCGACGAGCTCGACGAGGAGCTCCATGGGCCCCTCGTAGATCGGCAGCTCGACTCTAAACCCGACGGGCATCGGCGCCTATCCGCTCGCTTGGATAGTTGTATTGTTCAACTCCAAAGGGACAAGGGCTGGGCGGAAGTCCTCACCCTTGACCCCGTCGGCGCGTCGCTCCCGGAGGGAGGGGGGAATAGCTACACCCCCCTCCCCCGCCCTCCCCCCAGAGGGGGGAGGGGGTGGGCACGGGC
>DATKYS010000081.1 GCA_035528375.1 bacterium | reverse complement strand
GGGCACTTGATGTGCCGGTCGGATGACGCCTTTCCTGCCACTTTTGCCTCCTCACATCTGTGGCAGGATAACACTCCTCAATCAACGTGTCTCTAGCGTTATGAACACGGATAATGGTCCGTTTAGGTAAGACGATCCCTTTAAAAATACACTCAAGTACCCGCCAATGCACAGGTACTATGCGCGGCATCTTGTAGCCGACTTTACCACGCTCAGGGGTAACTGCACATTAAGGTAGTTGGGCTCTATTTTAAGCGGGGCAACCCCCATCGGGGTGTCTTCTTTATGGAATACCTTAAATCCGCATTCTTTTAACGCTTCGTCAAGCGTGTTTCTTTCATAACACGACTCAATAAACAACTGAATCATGTCAACAAGGTTCCTTTTCGCTTCTTTTTCGTCGCCTCCCTGCGCGAAAAGGTCTAATACGGGACAGCATGCAACCGTCCATTTGGCCTTTTTTGTCACAACGTAGGGCAAACGCCAAGTAATGCGAGTTCCTGGAAACACTAGCGCCTCCTCTTCTATCCACACACAACTTAGACGGATTTATCTAATTTGTCAACCCCCTACTGGCCTGATTTTTTGGCCTACGGTAGTAAAGCCGCCCACCTTCGGACCGCAGCATAATCTGTGCCATCGTGTAATACGATACAACTTCCCGCCAATTCCTTCACTCCGCCTTGTTGAACCACCCGATCTTATCGCCGGGGTCGTAGGCCAGGTCCTTGTCGGAGAAGCAGCAAATCTCGTCCGTCGGGCCGTAGGCCAGGTCCTTGTCGGAGAAGTGCGACCGTCCTTCATCCTCGCAGGGCACCGAGGCGCGGAGCGTGACCGTCTCGAAGGTGATGGACAGCGGCCCGTAGCCGCTGGTTCTTCCGCCGAGCTGCTGCATGATGCCCGTGGTGGACGACACCCGACAGAGGTAGTTTTCCAACACGTCGGAGTGGGGGTAGAAGTACACCCGGCCGCCGACGTTGACGATGCGGGCAATGCGCCGCCGATCTATCGCGGAGAGGTAGGCGTAGTGAACGGTGAAGACGCCGCGGTAGCCGACGATGCTCTCGGAGACGGTCCGGGAGGCGTCCGCCGCCGCGTTGACTATCTTCTCCGGCACCCAATCCTCGTCCAGCCGGGTAAACCCGAACTCCGGGAAGGTGAGGTCGGGGATGCCCATCGCTCCGCCGGAGAAACTGACCTTGGGCCGCAACTTGCCGCCCGAATCCGTGTCGCCCCAGGGCATCAATCCTCCACTAAAAAAGCCATCCCTAAGATGGCGCCTCATCGTAAAAACATACAATTTTATTCTATCGCTTGCGTAAACCTACTCCTTGGATCCTATTTTGTTTTCCTTCTGTCACCTTTCTTGTTAAAAACTCTTCTGTAAATTGATAATCTAAACTTTTTGTAAAACCTATTTTACGTAATAGCGATTCAAAAGATACACAAAAACTCCCATACTCAAGCAGACATGCAGCAATAACGGCTGGTCCATCAGAAGTACAAATTCTACACTCCTCAGGTAATTTCCCTGCTTTAACCAAAGCTAATATTTCAATTTCGCCTTGTTCAACCGATTGTAATAGAACATTATCAAAAATGTCGACAATATCTTGTAATTCCTGAAGATTAGGGTCTATTTGTGTGCATTTACCGAATTCACTCTTTGATATACTGATCCTTTTACTGTCTATTATAAAAAAAGATGCCTCTTCAATGATTGTACTAGTAACGACAATATTGAATTTATCTGCAAGGGGTTTCCATGCATTAAGTTTAAATGCTTCGATTATAATATTAGCATCTAAAGCTAGATGTTGTATCGCTGCCATTAATAATCCCCAGGTTATAACCGTATTCTCTTACTACATCTTCAACCTCTGGTATAGACGTTTGGAGATAGCGAGCTAATTGACCTTTTGCAAGCCTACCAATATTATGCGCAGTGATCGCTAATTGAACAAACCTATCAGGAAAATCGGGGGGCTGCAGCCAATCACCAACGCGCTCCGATTTATCTTGGGCTTTGAAATACCTATCTTGGAGGGCGCTCAAGATGTCTTTTCGCTTTAGGAGACCAATATTTACAAAGCGCCAAAGTAAAGCTGAAGTCGAAACCTCAAAATCACGTGCAATATTAATCAAATCGAGATAGGAGATACTATCATTTCGTATTCTAGATGCGAATTCACTTCTAATCTCTTCCTCAGGTAACAATAAGGTCGAGGCGAAGACATCAGCTAATTTTTCAAGCTGATCATGCCAATCTGGATCGTTGTCTGCTTGTTTAATAAAAGACTCCCATGTGATCAAATGAAATAATTCATGTGCTAAATCGTAATTACGTCTCCACGGAGAATCTTCACTATTTATTAAAATTGCAGGACCAAAATCTGTGATGGTTGCACATGCCGATTTATCCATACCTCTTTTAAACCAAATCTTTATATTATAAATTTGCTCGAGTATGCTGCAAAGAACCCGCGCGGGCCGCGCACCTAATTGAAACAATTTACGTGTTTGGTTACCTAGTTTATCCGCCCAAGCATAGTCTTCCCTAGTATGGGTGATATTAATTTCTTCTTGATAGAGCTGTGATGCTGGTTTTTTATCAAGCAAAGTTTCTAGATGACGATATTGTTCACACTTCTGAATAAAGTATGCCCCGACTTTACCAAGGCTACCCACCTCACATCGTTCATCGCCCCTGTATAAAAGAGCCGGTTTACCTTTAGATTTGTCAATTTTTAAAAAGAAAACAGGATCTTTAAAAAGGGCATTCGCTAATTTATTTAATTCACTAGCCTTTAACGCTCTTTTTCCCTGCTCTATATCAGAAATAATCTGAGCAGAGCCAACTCCTATTTCTTTAGCCAGATCCCCTTGCGTTATTCCTACATCGGTCCGGACTTCCTTAATGCGCAAACCGATATCTTTATCAATGCTGCTGCTCAAGCTACGCATATTCCCTCCTAACTACCTGCTCTAGTTTACACGTAATTACAGAAAAAATCAAGAAAATCTTGAATCAAAATCACGTTAATGTCATAAATGCATGATAATATTTCTTTTATGTACCATCCTCTAACTCCAGAGCGAACCGCGTCGCCGCCTCGCCGAAGTTCAATCGCGGCTCGATTCCCACCACGACCCCGCAGCCGTCGTCGGGCGAGGTCGCCCCGGCGAGCCCGAGTCTCAACCCATCGCCGGTCTCGATGTCCAGCCGCAACCCGGCCAGCGTCACCTCGGCCCGGCTGCCGCGGTTGCTCTTAGCCATATAGAGAAGGTTCGCCAGCAGGCGTGCCCAACCCGCCGAGGTCACCAGCGGCGCGCTGAAGCTCTCGTTGTCGGTGAGCCTCGTGGCGGAGAGCACCCCAGCCGTCTCCTCGCCGCCCGGCCAACCGACGGTCACCGCCGGCGCCGCCCGCTGCCAGGCCCCCGGCTCCTGGTAGTCCAGCACTTCCTCGGGGGGGACGGTGGTTCTCCCCCGCCGCCAGCCCCTCGGGACGAAGTGGATCACCCCGCTGCCGTCCACCCAGAAGATGCACCCGAGCGCCAGGGCCACCTCGGCCAGGCAGGAGGCCAGGCCCTTCCCGGCCCACCCGGAGCGGTCGCCGACGTTGAGCGAGTGGTTCACCGAAAGCTGGTAGGGGTAGTTCCCGCCGCCTTCGGCCACGCCGTAGACGGTTGTGGGGGACACCGCCGCCGGAATCACCAGGGGTGAAGCGGTCCCCGAGGCTTGGTAGTGGACCTCGCCGTGCCCGACCACGGAGCCGGAATAAGACCGCAGCTCCTTCCCCCGGGTGTAGTAGACGGTGGAGCCGACCGTGGTCATCTCGGTGAACCGCAGCGACGCATCCCAGTAAGAATAGGCGACGGTCAACTCCAGCCCGACGTACCGCCGGGAGAGCGCCAGGATGCAGTCTCCCGTTTCGTAGAGTTCGTCGGTATCCACGGTGAAGGAAACCGGGGAATCGCCCAGCTTCACCGTGATGAGCGCCGGGTCGGGGAAGGCGTTCGAGAGGGAGAGCGTCGCCCGTTGGTTCTCCGGGTCGTCCTCGGCGGTGAGTTCCTCGGTCACGTCCTCGCGGCCGAAGTCGAGCGGGGCGCCCCAGGTATCCGTAATGAGGTCGTAGGCCCGGAAGTAGGTACGGATTTCGCGGGCCTCGGCCTCGACCTGGAGGGTCGGCGGGCCGTCGAATTGATCTCCATACCCGGAGTCGTACTCCTCGATACCCTTGGTGTGAGTGCTTTCCAGCGGGCTGAGAAGCTCGATAATCCGATCTTCCGGGCGTAAAGCCCCGTTCGAGCAATCCAAAGGCGGGCTCACCGTGAGCCTGGTCACCATATCTGCATTTATCCACTCGATGTCGGTGATGGTCCGGGGTAGCGGCGCGTAGGGGAGGTGTTTGGGCTTTTTCGGCCACAAACGGATGCGGTCCCCGACCTTGATGTCATCCATGAGATAGGCACCGACCTCGACGATGGAATGGCCCATGTTGAAGACGAATCCGTCCTGCTCCCAATCAACGTAAGCCCGGGTGACGGGGGCGCCCTCCAGGGTGACGAATCGCTGGGTGGTCCGGGTGTAGCCGACGTAAGCCTTCCCATTTAAATGAGCCAGGCTCGTCGGGGTGTAGTGGTAGTAGGCGTTCGGGTCGTCGTTGATCGTCCAGCCCCCGAGGCTGGTCAAGTCCCAGAGGGGATAAGACTTACGCACCCGGCTGAGGACCAGCCTGGTCAGCGGCGCCGTGTGGTTGTAGGACCCGGGCATCCCATCCTCTCGGGCGAATATCACCAAAGCCTCGGAATCACCCAGGCGGGCCATTCGCACGGAATGTGCGCGGCTGGGAAACCCCGCTATCAACCACCGTGTTCCCGCGGTCAAATCCCGGTAGTAAAGCCTCTCATATTCATTGGTATTGTTGTCCGCCAGGGGTCCCAGGGGATTGGTCAGGGTGGAGATGTCCACGTCGTCCTCGGCGGTAAAGATTTTATCACCCGCCGAGGTAAAGACTACCGAGGGGCGGCGTTGCGCCCGGGTGAAGGAAATCTCGAAGGCTGATACCTTCTCGGGCTCCGGGGGGCCGGAATAATTCCTGCGGCTTCCGCCGTGATTTATGAAGGCATAGTATCCAGCCGGCAAGGTACATGGGAGCTTGCCCGCATTTTCGGCGTAGGGCAACCCACTGCCGACATCGTAGACCCAATCGTCTCCGTCGGGGCTGAACCGCGGGATGTAGTAGGCCAAAGGCCCCGGCATCCGGTAGGCCGTCACGTCGGCGGGCCTCCGGTTGCTTTCGGTGAACTCCACACCGACGGCGGTTTCCTCGGGGAGGAAGAGATTACGACCGTACATGAGCGGGTTTTCCGACGCGTATTCACGATGGATACCCGGCTTGCCTAGCACGCGAGAGAAATCCCGGGCGAATGCCCGGTAGATGTGGGTATCTTCACCTAATGTAAACTCCGCGTCGAAAACGGTTGGACCGGGCGCGTAGTCCTTTTCCACCGGCCCGGCCAGGCCGATGGCGTTCCCCTTGTAGATGAATAAATCGCCCGCGCCCACCGGCTTTGGCAGCCGCCATTCCGCCGCCCTAGACTTTATCCGCGCCATTCCCGCGTTCCACAGCTTGAACGGCTCGGTGTAAACGGTGTAATGTACCGGCGGGGCGACAATGTGCGGGGTGAATCCCGACAGGTCGGCCTTGATGATGTAGCCGGGGGCGGTCGCGGCCGCGTCGGGGAGGGGGAGATTCACGCCGTAAACATCGGTCCCGTCCACCCAAATGGTCTCTATCTGCCGCGTCGGGTTGAGCGGAATGGGCCAGGGGGGGACGGCCAGCTCGTAGCTCGCCCCCGTCGAGGGTGAATAGCCGAAGATGCTCTCTCCGGCTCCGCACAGGAGCAACCCGTGAACCGGCCACCAGGCCAGGCCCCGGATTTGGACCGTGGCGTCCACCCCACCCGGCCGGGGGTGGTGGGTGACGTAGGGGGTCGTCGCCGAGATACCGGTCCCGTGGAAATCGCCCACGGTCAAGTCCATCTCGGCGGCCAATTCCCGAATCACCGCGTCGTAGCGCGCGGGCTCGGTGGAGATGAGGATGGGCGCCGACGGCTGTAATTCGTTCCCCGCCTTCAGAAGGTCGTGGACGGTGAGATCGAGGGTGTCCCCGGCCCTGAGCTTGGTCAGCCGCGCCAGCTCCACCACCCGCCCGCGGAAAGCCGGGGTCGCGCCGACGGGCGCCATGCCGCTCGTCGCCTCGCGGAAGGAAAGGCGGAAGTCTATCCGCCCCGCTTCGAGTACCCGACGGATGGTCACGCCCAACCCCTCGAGGAGCGGGACGATGACCCGGGCGCGAACCTGGTCGCAGATGATCTCGCCGGTCTTGGCCTCCACGCGCCAGGAGGGCACGACGAAGCCCTCGACGGCGGTGGTGATGTCCACCCACGCGCCGGAGTCGAGGCGGATTTCCACGGTCTGAGCTGGGGCGTTGATCCGTTCCATTTTTACCTTGACAATCCGGAAAAACCGGACTATATTACTTTGTGGCTCGCAAGTCCTGGTCCTCTGTTGCTCGGTGCGCCTTCCAAACGGAGGGCGCTCCTACTTGACATGGAGGTCGCCCTGTATTAATCTTTCCTTCGGCCGCTGCGGGAAGTCAAGCCTGGTGCCCTAATGTGAGCGACCGTCTAAGGAGGACGAGCAGCAGGGCTGAGACCAGGTTGCGAGCTTGGTTATCGGGTTCGATTCCCGCGTCCTCCGCCCGTCCTCCACTGCACCCTTCGGGGTGCTTTTTTATAGCCCCCGCCCGGCGGCGCCGGCGTCGGCCTGCTGGTTGTAGGCGTCCAGCTTATCCAGCGAGCCGATGACCGGGGCGTAGTGGAAGTGCTGGACGGTGGTCGTGCGCAAAACCGGCCCGTCTCCCCCGGTCGCGGAAGGGGCCGCGCCGTGGACGTCGGCCAGCAGTCCCGCCATTCCCGCCAGACCGCCCTCGAGGGCGCGGTGGAGGCTCGCCTCGGGAAGGACGTACTCCGGTCCCCCCTCACCCAGGAGGGCCAGGGTGGGCGAGCTGACGAAGCCGCCCCCGGCGAAGGGCAGGATGAGCTCCAGCAGGTCGCCGAAGAACCCCAGCTTCGAGGTCACGAGGCTGGACATGAGGCCGAAGAGCCCCGAGAAGAGGTCGCCGAACCCGAGCTTCAGGTCGCCGAAGAGGTCGGTGGTGACGCCGACGACGGTCTTCGTCAGGCCCTCCTCGAAGGCGGTCAGGCCTCGATCCAGGTCCCCGTCGGCCCCGGAACGACCCCCTCGGTCGGTGGAGCCCAGCTTCTCGGCCGATTTTTCGAGCTTTTCCGCCGCCCGCTCCACGGCCTGGGCGCTGCGGCGCAGGGCGTCGGAATCCTGTTCAAACGCGCGATTCAAGGCTGCTCCTCGGTGGGGTGTTCCGCCAAAGTGCCCTCTCCCCGGCCCGCCGCAGGTCCGCCATCAGGCGGGAGTAGGCGACGGCCCGGCGCACGGGCCAGCGGAAGAGGACCCTCTCGATGGTGGTTCCGGCGAACCGGGCGACGGCGGCCAGCTTTTCCACGAGACCTACTCCCGAACCGGGGTCGCCGGTCGCGGGGCTTTTTTTTTAACCGCGCTCGAAGCCGATTGCAGGTAACCCTCCAAAAACGAGCGCAGCTCCGCGGGGGTGTGGTCGGCGGCGAACCGGGCGAGCTCGGCCTCGGCCAGGGGACGCTGGGTCAGCGCGGCCAGCTCGGCGGGGCTCTCCTGGTGCAGGACGACCCACAACAGGTACAGGGCGCGCTCGGTCGCGGTGAGCTCGTAGGGCAGGCGCCCGGACGCGACCCGCTCCAGGAGAACGTAGGCGTAGCAGGTGGGCTCGGGGTAAAGCCGACCGCCGATTTCGACACTCCCCGGGGGCAGCAGCTCCTCGGGCTCCACCGCGTCTTGGACGTCCGCGTCCTCGCCGTCCAGCTCAGCGCCGGCCAGGCGGAAGAGCTCCCGGTCCTTCGATTCGCGCTTCATCTAAGCCGTCTCCCGCGGTGGCAGGTAGAAGACAACGTCGCCGGGCTGGTCGTTGTGGGCGGTGAAGGAGAGGGTAAATCCGCCCAGGCCGTCCGCCGGAGCGCCGAAGCGGAACTCCCCGGTCCGGCAGCAGTCGGCCAGGTACACTGCGAAACGGGCCTCGGGCGCCCGACCTTCTATCAGGTCGTGGCCGCGGAGCACGCCGTAGAGCGAGAACTTTTTGGGGATGTCCTCGGGGCCGACCACGAGCCGGTCCCCGGCGTTCGGGTCCAGACGGAGGTACGAGAGGCGGACCTCCGCGCCCGCGTCGGCGGCGGAGAAGGTCAGGGTGTCGCCGTCAATCGCGTACTCCCCGGAAGCGGGATCATCCTCGACCCTCTGGAAGGAGCGCCCCGCGGCGTCCTTCACCGTCTCGGACAGCGCCACGTTGTCGTCGTGCTCCAGAGTGACCGTGCGGGGCCCCTCCTCGGGGACGACCGCCTCCTCGTCGAGCACCTCCAGCACGCGCCCCGTGGAGCTCTGGCCGCCGAGGACGACCCCGAGCGTGGCCGCGTCCAGGGCCTTGAAGGCGATCTCGCCCCGCCAGTTGACCCCGACGGGCACGGTGTACGAGCTCCAGCGCTCCCCCGCGGGGAAGCTCTTGGTCTCCAGCTCGTTGGTGAGCTTGAACTCCTGCACGCCGCCGTAGACGAGGCCGGTGGTCACGTCCACGATGCAGCCCTTGCCCGTGAGCACGGTGGAAGGCATCGGTCGGTCCTTTCTTCAACGGGGGGCGACGACCGCCAGGGCGACCTCGATCGTCGCGTGGTGGTAGGCGGGCCGGGGCGGGGTCACCAGGGAGGTGCGCCAGTACCGCGCCGTCAGGCTTTCCAGACTGAGCCACTCCTCGGCGGTGTGGCCGGAAATCTCGCTCTCCCCGTAGGTGTAGGCGTAGGGCAGGCCATCCTCCGCCGCCCGGGAGAGGAGGCGCCACAGGGAGGCGCAGCGGGAGGTCAGGTCCCAGATGAGGTCCTCGTCGCCGAGCTTACTCAGGCTCAGGGTGACCTCCAGCTCGACGAGGGCGCGGGAACCGTCGAGGAGCTCCACTCCCTGCGGTGAAATGGAGACCAGGCCCGCGGCGGGCAGCTCGGCCGATCGGTGCAGGAGCCCCGGGTCGTAGGTGACGCGGGCGCCGGTGAAGAGCCCCGCGGCCAGGGCGCCGACGACCATGGAGTGGTGCCGGGCGAGGTCTACCATGACCCCTCCCCGCCGGGGAACCGCCCGAAGCGGGAGAGGCCCGGGTGGTCCGGGTCGTCGTGGAAGAAGGCGACATCGCCGCGCCGGGGACCCAGCTCCACGCCCAGCAGCGCCGGATCGCGGAGGAGCAGGGCGACGAGTGTCTCGTAATCGTCGCGGAAGCGCTCCGCGCGCCCGTCCTCGGTCCCGGCCCCGGCCCGGCCGTAGTAGACGACCAGCACCTCGGCCGCCGCCCGATAGAGGCAAATCCGCCCCACGAGCGCCGGAACCGGGTCGAAGGGCAGCAGGGCGAAATGGGGCGAGAGCCGGGTGTCTATCTCGGAGGAGGCGTAGTCCAGGTACCCGGCGAGGGTTTCGTCCTCCACCGCGGCGAAGGCGTCGCCCAGAAATTCGCGCAGCTCGCTGACTTGGGCGTAGGCCAAGGTCCCTCCTCGGATGAATGCATGAGTGCGGGGTGGACCCACGGTCCACCCGTGAGCCGCTAAGACTCGGTGCCGTCGCTGGCGTAGGCCAGCTGGGGGAAGGTGTAGCCGGCGTTGTAGCGCTGGCGGGTGCCGAAGGCGTAGAGGTCGTTGCGGAAGACCACGTCCCCGGTGGCCGGGTCGGTCTGGGCGGTGAGCTCCAGCTCGGTGCGCCGCTGGAAGACGAGCGGCTTCAAGGGCTCGGTCGTCTGCAACAGGTACCAGGCGGTCTCGCTGGTGAGGTAGGGGTTGAGCGCCACGTCGAAGAGTCCGGCCAGGGGGTTGTTCTCCGGGTCACCCGCGGAGTAGTGGGGGTGCTGGGTCAGCTCCAGGGCGGTGAAGTAGAGCGCCGGCGGGACCATGAGGGTGGTGTTCTGTTTGGAAACCACGTTCCCCCAGGGGGCGCCGTCGGAGCGCAGCATCCCCATCAGCGCCGAGAAGCCGCCCCGCAGCGACTCCGTGTCCAGAAGCGCGTCGGTGTAGTTGCCGAAGGAGCCGCCCGAGTCCAGGGGGTGGGAGTCGGAGAAGAAGGCCTCGCCGTCGTAGCAGGCGTCGGTGAAGGCGGCCTCGAGCACCTCGGTCACGAGGCGCGCCTGGTGCTCGGCGGCGCGCTGGGCCGCGGCGGTGATGGCCAGGCCGATCTGGCCCGACTGGTCGTCCTCCACGGCGGAGCGATCCAGGTAGAAGCCGAACTCCCAGGTCTTGTTGCGGATGGAGTAGCGCTCGGCCACGCCCTGGTTGATCACCCGGTCGCCGATCCACTCCCGCACGTCGCCCAGCAGGCGCAGCCAGTCGTAGTACTCCTCGGCGGCACCCGACGAGACCACGGTGGTGTAGCGCTGCCAGCCGGTGTCCCGGAGCTCGTGGTAGGCGCGGAAAAATTCGGTGCGCACGACCCCCTCGAGCATCTTCGGGGAGAGGTCGCTGGCGGTGGTGAAGGGCATCGGATCCTCCTTGTGGGGGTTAAGCCGGGGCGCAGTCGCCGGCGTCGAAGCGGAGACGGACGTGGCCGGAGTCGCTCACGGATACGACGAGCCCGGCGTAGACCTCGTTCTCGGTGGAGAGCGCCACGGTCTCGTCGTCGGAGCAGAAGGCGCTGGCGCCCACGTCTCCGGCGGCGGCGCCGGACTTGGCGACCACGATGGAGCCCTGGGTCACCACGACGACCTCGGTGTCGCCGTCGAAGCCCGAGGAGTTGTCGCCTGAGTCCCGGGCCACGCCCACGAAGCGCAGGCCGGCGGTGTCGGCGGCGGGGACGAGGTAGCCGCTCGCGTCGAGGCAGACCAGCGCACCCTTGTAGACCGTCGTCTGCGCGGCGACGGGGAAGGGGAGCTGCCAGCCAGCGGCGAAGCGCTCGTCGTAACGGTTGGTTGTCAGAGCCATGGGAACCTCCAGGTTACCGGTAATCGGGTTTTTCTTTCGAGTTTTTCTCTCCCCGTGAGAGATTCATTTACTCACGGGATTTAGGGTGAGAGCCACCAGATTCCCCCTCCACTTTCTGGAGGGAGGCGTACCTATGCGTCAGGGTGAGGGCCAGGATAACGGTCCCCCTCTCCCCGTGGGAGCGGCGCGCCGACGGGCCGGGGTGAGGGGTGAAAAAATGGGCGGGCTATAGAGCCCCCAAAAGACAACTCGTAGGGCGGCAACTCCGTGTGCCGCTTTTTCTGCGGTGAGGGACGGAATGCGGGCGGGTGTGGACACCCGCCCCTACGTCCATTCGTCGCATATCACACCCGTAGGGGCGACCGTCCACAGTCGCCCGCATGTCCCCTCTCCCTCCCAGGGAGAGGCTAGCCTACGGGTTAGGGTGAGGGTCGAGGCCGGGAACGTGAAAGCGGCCGCAGCGGGGACTAAAGTCCCCGCCCTACATTCAGGTTGGCGCTATCCCCCCTGTCCGGCGGTGTTCTCCAGGTAGTAGGCCAGGGCCGCCGGCTCCAGTCCGAAGCGCCGTGCCACGGACTCCAGCTCGGGGTCGGCCCCCTCGCGGCGCGCGGAAACGGTCAGGGCGCCGGGTCTCACCCGCGGCCGGTCGTAGCTGGCCAGAAACCGCTCCCGGTCGTCGTCGCCGGGAAGGCCCGCGGCGAGCTCCAACACGTCGGCGCGCCGGTCCGGGGAGAGGCGCCCGCGGGCGACGAGCCCATCCACCATCTCCTCCAGCCGCCGGAGACGCTCAGCGTCCAGGTAGCTGGAAAGCTCGTGGTTCTTCCTGCGACTGGCCGCCAGCTCCACCGCCAGCTCCCGCACCCCGGTGAGGGTGACGAAGGGCTCCTGGCGCCGGATGTGCGGCTCGGTGACCAGGCTCACCTCGAGAATGGCGTCCTCCCAGTAGTTGCCCGCATCGTCGGCCAGGGGCCCCAGGGCCAGGGAGGTGTGGCGGATGGTCCCGCCCTCGATGAGCCCGCCCACCTCGGGCCGGGTGATGACGAGAATGGCGTAGAGCCGCTCGCCGTCGTCGGAGAGCTCCAGGTCCTCCACCCATCCGGCGTTGTCCGTGGGCTCGGAGCCGTGGTTCAGGGGGACGGGGATCTGTATACCGGCCTCCCGCGCCTGGCGGAAGACCTCCACCCAGGCCGCCAGCCGCTCCGGGGTGAACTCCAGCTCGCCGTCGGGATGCTGGAACGTCCCGGCCCGGGCGATTTCCTTGCGGAACCGGGGGGGGCTGTCCTCCCCGTTCGGGGGAAGGGGGTCGAAGGGATTGGGCATCATCCTCCTTAGAAAAACCGCGCGGTTTGTGCGAAAATTGCTCCACGGGCCCATCGGCGGCCCGCCTACGGGTTAGGGTGAGGGGTTAAAACGGGCGGGTGTGGACACCCGCCCCTACGAACAATCGCGAATCAAATCCGTAGGGGCGACCGTCCACGGTCGCCCGCGATTTCCCTCTCCCTGTGAGAAAGGGTTAGGGTGAGGGCTGCCTAATAAAACACGGACCTACCGGTCGGTCGGCCCCTACTAAGTGTTGAAGACGGCGAAGGTTATCCCGTCGGCGGCGGAGCGGCTTTCCTGGGGGTGACGGAGAGGCCAAGCTCCTCGGCTATCTGCTCCACGGCGAGGTTTATTTCCCCGCGACGGATGAGCTCGACCAGGAGCTCCTTGTAGAGCGTCCTGTGGGAGCCAGACAGTGTGGCGATGACCAGGCTCGGCCTCGCCCCGGGGCGACCGATGAGCCCGGCCAG
>DATKYS010000080.1 GCA_035528375.1 bacterium | reverse complement strand
TTGGCCCAGCCCACCACGTCGGCCCCCGTCTCCCAGTCGCTCGACCTGACGTTGACCCAATTCCCCTCCTGCCCAAGAATCTCCGCGCTCCGTGTGAAGGCGACGCTCTCGCCCAGCGGCTCGCCGCCGGGGGAGTCGTAGAGCGGCACGCCTTCGGTGTTCGCGGAGAGGAAATAAGTCGGCGCGTAACGGCCCAGGTAGAGGTAGATCATGGAGTAGTCCCAGGGGTTGACGTACGCCTCCACGACGCCGGCGTCGAAGTCGTCGTAGAGCATGTACTGGGAGTTGCCGATGTCGCCGATGTCGGGGTAGAGGGCGTTGCAGTTGAGCTGGCCGGGGTAGGGCTCGTAATCGGAGAACTGCCAGACCAGCGCCCGGGGGTACTTCTCCCCGTCGTATCGCGCCAGATCGCACTTCCCGAAATCCGAGCGGTCGGCTATGGGGTCCAGGACGTCCAGGCGGTATCCATCCCTATCCGCCGGGAGCGGCAGGTGGAGGCCGACGTAATAGAGCAGGTCTCCCCAGTCGCAGCCCTCGCCGGACACGACGCTCACCCGGCCCGAGCCGATGGCGCCCGACCAGCCCGCCCCGGTGAACAGCGGGTAGGTGAGCCGGAAGACGCTCTCGCCGTAGTCCGAGGTCAGCGCGTAATCCTGGACGTACTCGACGAGCTTAGTCTCGCCCGGGGCGAAGGGGACCTCCCAGTAGGCCAGCACCGCTTCGGCGGGGTGGGTTATCTTCCCCCCCCACTCCTCATCGCCTTCGACGAAGTAGCGGGTGAAGTAGAACGGCCCGCCCGCCTTAGGCTCTGCATCGAACAGCGGCCGGGTCAATTCGGCGAACTCGTCCCAGGTCGTTTCCCCCATGTACTCCGGGTCGAAGGCGCCCAGGCAGACCTTGCGCACCTCCACCGGCTCCCCGTCCACGAGCACCCGCGGGTTTTCCAGCGGCGTGTCCATGTCCTCGGCTTCGTAGAGGTACGAGACGAAGGCGGTCCGCACCGCGTGGGGGATGTACATGTAGACCGTGTCGGCGTCCCCGGTGTTGGTGAAGAGGAAGTCGGCGGTTACCGTGGCATCGTATATGTTCGCGCTCCAATCCTCGTAGTCCACGTGCTCGCGGCGGAGCTCGATGACCACGTCCTCGGCGGTCATGGCGATTCCCGGGTGCCCGCCGATGGGCGAGGCGCCGGAGGAAACAGAACCCAGGTAGCCGGCGTCGCCCAGCGCCGCGGCGACTAGGGAAAGAATCAGCAGCACCTTCAGCTTAACCATGCCCCTCCCCCTTCAGCTTATCGTGATTTTTATGCCCGTCTTGTTCACGTTCAACTTGAACGCCATGGCGGAAAAGGTGGGAATGATCGAAACGTGGCGGTAGGTGCCCCAGGGCTCGGTGGGCCCGAGGAGGCCCAGGTTCAGCGTGCCGTTGTAGTCCTCGTCCTGGAAGGCGAAAATCGCGTACTCGCCGGGCGGGATGCCGGTGAAGGAGAAGCTCATGGTGGAGCCGCTTTTAGGCGGGTTCAGCTCCACGTGCCAGAGCGGCATTTCGGCGTCCCAGGCGTCCTCGTCGAAAACGGCGACGAAGACCGTGCCGATCCGGCCGCAGCCGGATACCGTGCCGGAGAGGGTGTACCCGGCGCCGGCCGTGATGATGAAAGCCAGAATGAATGCTGATGTCGTGCGGTGCATCCCGTCGCCTCCCGTGGGGCGGATGTGTCCGGACTTCTAGCCCATCTCCGGGGCCGGGGTGAAGTAAGCGTTCCCCTCCCCGAGCAGCTCCTCGAGCCTTTTCTGCAGCTCCTCGTCCGGGGCGACCATGTACGCCGCGCCGGTCAGGAGGGTCGCCCCGCCCCCGGTCAGTTTCAGGTGGATGTAGACCTCGAGCTCGCCGGGGTATTTTACCAAAAGGTCCCGGACGGGCAGCAGGTCCTCGTCGGTGAGGGCGCCGCCGAGAATTTCCAGGTGGAGCTGCCGGGCCAGCAGGCGCGGCACACGGGCCAGGTCGTAGATGGCATTGGCGCGGATGTTTATCTCCTCGCGGCTGGTCTGCGCCTGACCGACCACCAGGACGACGGAGTCCTTGGCCACCAGCTCGCGGTGGCGGGCGTACGTCTCCGCGAAAATCGCCACCTCCACCGACGCCCCCTCGTCCTCCAGGGTGGCGAAGGCGATGCGCTGGTTGTTCCGGTCCAGCTTCCGGGTGATCTGGGCGAAAACGCCGGCTGCGCGGAGCGACTCCCCGCCCTGCAGCCTCTGGACCCGGGCGAGGTCGGTGGTGGCGAAGCGCTCGATGACCGCCCGGTGGCGGGTGAGGGGATGGCCGGAGAGGTAGATTCCAAGCGTCTCCTTCTCCCCCCTCATCTTCTCGTGCTCGTTCCAGGGCTCGAGGTTCTCGTCCAGGGGGTCGGCGGGCCTCTCGCCGGTCTTACCGCCGAAGAGAGACTCCTGGCCCATCTGCATGTCGCGCTGCTCGGCGGCCGCCGTCTCGAGGATGGACTCGATGGCGGCGTACTTCTGGCTCCGTGTGCCCGGCAGGCAGTCCACCACGCCGCTCTTCACCAAACTTTCCAGGACCCGCTTGTTGACCTGCTGGGTGCCCAGCCGGAGCACGAGGTCCTTCAGGGAGGCGAAGGGACCGTTTTTGTCGCGGTCGGCGATTATCCCTCCCACCATGCCGAGCCCCACGTTCTTGATGGCGCCCAGACCGAAGCGGATGGCGGTGTCGCCGTTCGAGTCCTCCACGGTGAAATACGTGTCGCTCCGGTGGAGGTCGGGGGGCAGAATCTCGAGGCCGTCGTGACGGCACTGGCCCAGGTAAAAAGCTATCTTGTCCTCGTCGGAGAGCTCGTGGGACAGGATGGCCGCCATGAACTCGGGGCGGTAATTGGCCTTGAGCCAGGCGGTGCGGTAGGTGACCACGGCATAGGCGGCGGAGTGGCTCTTGTTGAAGCCGTAGCTGGCGAAGGGGATTATCTGGTCGAAGACCTGCCCGGCGAGCTTCGCATCTATCCCCTTTCCGGCGGCGCCCCGGATGAACTCCTCGCGGAAGCTGTCGAGTTCCCCCGTCTTCTTCGCCATGGCCCGCCGCAAGAGGTCCGCCCGCCCATAGGAGAAGCCGCCCAGGGTGCTGGCGACCTGCATCACCTGCTCCTGGTAGACCATCACCCCGAAAGTCTCCGCCAGGACGCCCTCCAGGGAGGGGTGGGGGTAGGAGATGGGCGTCGTCCCGTGCTTGCCCTTGATGTATGTCTCGGTCATCCCGCTGCCCAGGGGTCCGGGGCGGAAGAGTGACAGGACCGGGATGAGCTCGCGGAAGTTGTCCGGGGCAACCCGCCGCAGGACGTCGCGGGCTATCTCCGACTCGAGCTGGAAGACGCCGGCCGTGTCGCACCGTTTCAACAGCTCGTAGGTCTTCGGGTCGTCCGGCGCGATGTCCTCGGGCCGGATCCGCTTCCCGTGGCGTTTGTAAACCAGCTCCAGGCAGTCCCGGATGACCGAGAGGTTCTTCAGACCCAGGAAGTCTATCTTCAGGAGGCCGACCTTCTCCACCGAGCTCCCGTCGTACTGGGTGGTGTTGCCCAGGTACATGGGAACCATCTCGTCGAGGGGGTGATCGGAGAGCACAACCCCGGCGGCGTGGGTGCCGGCGTGGCGGACCAGTCCCTCCAGGCTCCGACCGTACCCCAGGACTTCGGCGATGAGCGGGTCCTCCCGCTGGATCAGCCGGAGCTCGGGGGTGGTCTCCAGTGCGCCCGCGAGCGTCACGCCCGAGCCGAAGGGGACGAGCTTGGCCACCCGGTCCACCGCTTCCAGGGGGACGCCGAGGACGCGCCCCACGTCGCGGATGACCGCCCGCGCACCCAGCCGGGAAAACGTGATGAGCTGGGCCACGTTGGCCTCGCCGTACTTCCGCTTGACGTACTCGATGACCTGCTCTCGCTGGTCGTCGGCGAAATCCAGGTCGAAGTCGGGCAGGTTGACCCGCTCGGGGTTCAGGAAGCGCTCGAAGAGGAGACCGTACCCGAGGGGGTCTATGTCGGTGATGCCCAGGACGTACGCCACCAGGGAGCCGGCGGCGGAACCTCGTCCCGGGCCGACCTCGACCCCCATCTGCCGGGCCTGGTTGATGATGTCCCACACGATCAGGAAGTAGCCGGGGAAGTGCATGGCCTCGATGATGTCCAGCTCCTCCGCCATCCTGGTCCTGTACTCATCGCCGCAGCCGGGGAGGCGCTCGGGGAGCTTCTCCAGCACCAGCTCGCGCAGGTAGGCGCCCTCTTCGCCGTGGCCTTCGGGGACGGGGTAGGAGGGGAGCTTCCCGCCCAGGGGGTCCAGCTCAAGGTCGAGGCGGCACCGCCGTGCGATCTCCTCCGAGGCGGCCACCGCCTGGGGGAGCTCCTCGAAGGTCTTTGCCATTTCCTGGGGGCTTTTGAAGTAGAACTGGTCGGAGGGGAAGCGCATGTGGTCCGGATCGGCGAGGGTCTTTGAAGTCTGGATGCAGAGCAGGACCTCGTGGGCGCGGTGGTCGGAATGGTCCAGGTAGTGGCAGTCGTTGGTGGCCACGGTCCCCAGCCCGAGCTCCCGGGCCAGGGACAAAAGGCCGTGGTTGACCTTCCGCTCTACGTCGAGCCCGTGGTACATCAGCTCCAGGAAAAAGTTCTCCCGGCCGAAGATTTCCGCGTACCAGCCGGCCGCCGCCAGCGCCCCCGCGTAGTCGTCGCCCTGCAACAGGCGCGGGATTTCGCCGGAGAGGCAGGCCGAGAGGCACACGAGGCCCGCCGAGTATCTTTCCAAAATATCCCGGTCAATCCTCGGCCTGTAGTAAAAACCCTCGGTGTGGGCCAGGCTGGTGAGCTTGATGAGGTTGCGGTAGCCCGTCTCGTCGGCGCAGAGTAGGATGAGATGATGGCGGTCCTTCTGGGAGGAATCTTTATCGAAGCGGGAGCCGGGGGTCAGATACGCCTCGCAGCCGATGATGGGCACGACGCCCCGGCGCCGGCAGGCCTGGTAAAAACTGACCGCACCGAACATGTTGCCGTGGTCGGTCAGCGCCAGCGCGCCCATGCCGTACTCCACGGCCCGGGAGACCATGTCCTCGACGCGGCACATGCCATCGAGAACCGAGTACTCGCTGTGGTTGTGGAGATGGACGAAGGGGACGTTCTGGGAAGCGTTAGTCATGCGCGGGTTGTGTGGGGGATGGTCAATCCTCTTCGGAGCTCGAAAGACGGTACACCCTCGTGCCTCGGATGAGCCAGGCCGAACCCTTGGTGGCGGCGAGGGGGAAGTCGGCCTTGGGCAGTTCACGGTTCACCGGTCGGAGGTCGGTGGTCCGCACCGGCAGAAGGCCGCCGTCCGTCAGGCGGAGGATGAGCTCCGACCCGCAGACCAGCGGTCTCTCCAGGGTCAGCCCGTTGCCGAGGTTCTCCACCTCAGCCACGTTCCCGCCGTCGGCCAGCAATCTGTAGATCCGACCGTCGCCGGAGGGGATGAAGAGGGAGCCCTCCCAGAGCGTGGGGTTGCCGAGGGGTCCGGAGAGCTCCTGTTCCCAAAGCAATGAGCCGTCCTCCAGGGACAGGGCGATGCAGCGGTTGGAGGCGGCGATGTAGACGGTGTTCCCCGTGATGATCGGCTGGGGCGAACGGGCGGTGGGTACGTTGGAGCCCTGAATCTGGTACCGCCAAAGCTCGCCGCCGTTGAAACCGTCGAAGAGCACCAGGGAACCGTCTATGAAACTGACCAGGAGCTTCTTCCCCGCCGGTGTGGGGAACAGGCCGGCGGGACGGGCCTGGCTTGAGATGGACCACAGGAAGCGCAGCTTGCTCGGTGTGGCCAGGTCGAAGGCGTAGATGGTCCCCTTCTCGTTGGCCACGTAGAGCTGCCCCTCGGGGCCCAGGGCGGGGATTCCCGCCAGGCGCTCCTCGATGTTGTGGGTGGCGATGGTCGAGCCGTCGGCGTCGCGCAGGGTGAGAACCTGCCCCGAGGCGGAGATTATCTCCTTCCGGTAGACCAGCGGGGGGTGGTCCACCGGATAGTCGCTCTGGCGCCAAACCTCCTCCTCCGAGGCCAGGGAGTAAGCGGCCAGGGTGGCCCCCTCGAGGGGGACGAGGACCCAATCGCCGGAGAAGGTGGGCTCGCTGACCGGGGCCGAGGGCAGAGCCAGCACGGATTCGGCCCCGGTGGCCTCGCCGAGGAGGTTCTGGATGCCGCCGGGGAGGAAGCCGCGCGGGGAGAGGGTGTCGGCCAGCATCCCCGGGTCTGGGCCGCCGAACATCAGGAGCAGGACCGCGGTCAGAATCGCGGCTCCGCCGAGTATGATAGCCGGTAGAAGCCACTTCGGCTTGGTTTTTTCCTTCGCCTGCTGCCAGAATTCACCGAGGCTGGAGAGGATGGCGAGCCCCTCGCGGGCCTCCTCGCAGTTGGAATCGCCGGAGAGCACCTGGGAAAAGCTCTCCGCCGCCCGGCGGAACTCGGTCACCAGGTTGTTGCCCAGGATGAAGCGTGCGCGCTTGAGCTTCCTCTCCCTTTCCCCCACCCTGGCCAAGAAAGCTTTTGTCGCCGGCAGCGCCTTTTCCTTCACGATTTTCGTCTCACCGACGAGGTTTTCCAGGGCGTCGGCCAGTTGGCCCATTCTGGCCAGCCGCACCGTCTCGTCCAGGGCGGAGTAGAAAGACAGGCGCCCGATGGAGTTCGTGGGGGCCGGTTCCCCGGCGGCGATGGCGTCCAGGGCCTCGGCGTCGGTGTCCACGACCAGCATGCTCTTCAGGTCTATGTCCTTGGCCAGGGCGCTGAGCAATCCCTCCAGGATGACGCGGCGGTCCGATTCCTGGGCTGTCGAGAGCCGGGAGAAGTCTATGAACTCCCCGGTCAGGTCCTCCTCGCCGGCCATGGAGGTGATGGAGAGAGAGTAGGCCCGCCGGAGCCGCTCGCGCACATCCTCGACGGAGTTCATCCGCTTGTCCGGGTCGCGCTGGATCATGGAGATGAGGAGCTCTTCCAGGGACAGCGGGACGCCCCGCACGGTGAGCTCGTCGGCCTCGCCGCCATCCTCGGTGTAGGGGAGGTGGCCGGTGAGGAGCTGGTAGAGGATGACGCCGAGGGAGTAGATGTCCGAGCGGGCGTCGAACGAGCCTCCCTTTTCCAGCTCGGGCGCCTGGTAAATTTTCTCCTCGGGCGAGAGGGGTCGGGGATGTTTCCGGCCGAGGAAGGTGATGTCCCGCAGAAGGACGTGCCCCGAGTCCTGGAGGATTATCCCCGAGGGCGACAGCCGCCCGTGGATGATGAAGCGCTTGTGGAGATACACGAGGGCCGTGGCGATCTGGATGCCGATGCGGAGCATCTCGACGGGCGCCAGGGGGGCGCGCTTCTCGATGTGCCGCGCCAGGGAGTGCCCGTCGGCCTGCTTCATCACCACGAAGTAGTTGTCGCCGAAGCGGCCGAAGTCGTGGACGGGGAGGATGTTGGGATGCTCGAGGTTGGCGGCGAGGTTGACCTCCTCACGGAAGGCCTCCAGCGCCTCCTCCTCTTCCACGGGGCTCGGTGATTCCGACCCCGTAGCGCCGAGGCCGTGGGGGAGGATTTTCAGGGCGACGATGCGGTCGAGCTGGGTGTCCAGGGCACGGTAAACGATGCCCGTCGAGGTCGTCCGGAGCTTGCGCAGGACCCGGTAGCGACCGAGGGTCTGGCCGACGAATTCACTGGCGCCCTCGATGAGCTCGAGGTCGGCGTCGGTGGTGGTCTCCGTGGCCAGGTCGGGCATCCGCGTACCGCAATGGCGGCAGAAGCGCGCGTGGTCGGGGTTTTCCTTGCCACAGGCGGGACAGTACACGTCGACCTCTCCGGACGGCTTAAAATCGCTGCTATTTTAGCACACCGGCTGCGCCGATGTTTAAGCGGCCCGCCGGGATTAATCCTTTAGGGCCGATTAACGACTTCACACAATTTAACGCTTTTTTATTAATTAAATTCCCAGGTGAAGTTCGTAAGACGAAGAAACGTCACCACGTACCCAATTGTGGTTATTACTATCGTAGTTCCAACCTTGTTTTTTAATAATGT
>DATKYS010000079.1 GCA_035528375.1 bacterium | reverse complement strand
AATGTAAAAGGTGTATGGCGGCCCTTCCACGGGCCGCCGAAAAGGGCGGGTCATTCAAGAGGTTGATATAAACTCGACAGGCGTGTCCTTCCTCTTTGCCACATTCCTCCTGTTCTTTTGTGGCAGGGTCATAAACCTTGTGATGCCGTTTGTTAAAGCCTTCTTCCGATTGGCGTGGTCCGGTTAGGAAATGTGATTCCTTAAATAAAAGGTCCGGCTTTTCGGGACTACTTTTCAGGTGTTTTCGGGGTGTCCAACCCCTATTGAAAACCAGATCGTCGCTCTACGGCCGTCTGAGGCGATCGTTTTATCTCTGTTGACGTTTCTCGTCCCGCTTCATCGTTTCCAGGAGGAAATTCTTCACCTGTAACGGGGTGTCCGAGCGTGAAATCGCCGACACTATTGCCACGTAAGCCGGCCCCGCGTCCAGAACCTCTCTGAGGTTGACCGGCGTTATCCCCCCGATGGCGCAGACCGGCGCATCGGTCGTCTGCACCGTCTGACGGAGTATTCTGATGCCAACCGGCCTCTGGTCCGGTTTTATCGGTGTGGCGAAACAGGGTCCCAGGGCGACGTAGCTCGCCCCGGCCTGCACCGCGGAGCCGGCTTGTGTCGGGTTGCGTACCGTCCTGCCGACGAGCATCCCGTGACCGACCAGCCTTCGAACCCGCCCCACGGGCAGGTCGCGTTGGCCCAGGTGCACCCCGGCGGCGCCGACCAGCAGGGCGACGTCGGGTCGGTCATTGACGATGAATGGCACGCCGGCCTTCCGGCACCGCTCGACGAACTCCTCCGCCAGACGTAAGAAAGCCGCGTCGTCCTGGTCCTTGACCCGGAGCTGGAACGCGCCCGTCCCTTCGAGCATCGCGGCGTCGTAAAGGGCGAGCATCCCTTCCGGATCGAGCTCGGCGTCGCTTATCAGGTAAAGTTTGGCCAATTATGCCCCCGGGGTCAGTCGTATAAGACCCAGCTCAGGGTGAGGGAAAAGCCGATGGGCTCGGTCAGCCGACCGGCCGTGGAGTAGCTCTTCGCCGCCCCGATAAGGTTGTTCAGGCGGAAGGAAACGTCGAAATCAATCACACGCGCACGGAGGAAGAGGTCCAGGGTGAGCTGTTCAAGGGTATCATCGGTTTCCGGTTCTACGGAGGGTTCCCCGGGGTAGCCCAGATCGGGTCGTCGGTTGAAATAGGTGAGCACGGCCTCGCCCGTGACGACGAGGTCGTTCTGAAAAAAATCGTCCACGTATCCCAGGGTACCCCGAACCATGAAGTATGGCTCCGTTACCTGTTCCGGCCCCTTTTCCCAGACGAGGGAGCCGTCTGCGCGCAGGTTTATGGGAAAGTCCCAGACGAAGGCCAAAGGCTCGCTCCTCGTCCGTGTCCCGTGTATGTACGGCTCGGAGAAGGGGCCCAGGGCCAGCTCGACTTCGCCTCCGTAGGCCGCGGTGATTCCCGGCTGGTTACAAACCGTGTCGCCGGGCAGGATGGCATCGGTAATCTCGCGGTAGAAAGCTGTCAGCTCGCATGTGAGTGGGGCCAGGCGGTTAAGCCTTACCCCGCTTTCTAACTCCCAGCCCCGTTCGGGTTCCAGCTCGCCGGCCCGGTCCAGCTCGTCCTCCGTGGGCGTCCGGAAGCCGTCGGCGAAGTTCAAGAAGAGCGAATCGGTCCCCCGGTTGTGGGGCAGGCCCTGGAGGATGCCGCAACGGAAGGTGGGCGTCCAACCGTAGAGGGCGTAGTAGTCCAGTCGCGCACCTCCCGCGAGCTGCGTCGTCCCGCCGAAGAGTCCCTGCTCCAGGTCCACCGCGGCCCCGGCGTCGTAGAGGCCCACGCGGTCGAGCCCCTCCGCCTCTTCCCAGAAACCGTCCAGGACCAGCCCGAGGCGGCCGCCCTCCCAGGGCAGCGCGTCCAGCCGGGTGACGGCGTCCACCGTCTTCTCCGTGTAGTACGACGCTTCCAATTCGCGCAGGTCCTGGCGCTGGAAACGGTAGTCCCAGCCCAGGGGGTATCGGGATCGCTCCGTCTCCGCGTAGCGGAGGTCCAGGCGCCAGTCGCCCCAAGCGCCGAGGGGCGCCCGGGCGTAAGCTCCGTAGTGGTAGAGGTTGAAGTCGTCCCGCCACATGGGTACATTCAGCGACCAGCGGTCCCCGGCTCGGGAGTAGAATGTGTTCGCGTAGAGGCCGATCTGTGCGCCGTTCACGTATTCACCAGGCTCGGGGCGGTCCAAATCGAAGCGTACCTCGACGTCCAGCGAGCCCCCGTCGCGCTCGAGTTCGTCCATCCCGCCGATGTGGCTCCACTTGTAGCCCCCGACCTTGTACTGCACGATCCAGGCGGTATTGGAGAAGCTGCCCCAGTACCGCTGGTTGCTGAAGGAACCGCTGCCGCCGGCGACCTCGGCCAGGGCCAGGGTCAGCCTCTGGGGATTGCGTGTTACGATGTTGATCACCCCGCCCAGACCGGCGGAGTACAACCCACCCCCGGGTCCCCGAAGAATTTCCACCCGCCGGACAACGTCGAGCGGTACGGTGGACAGGGCCTCGAACCAGGTCAGGCCGTGGTCGAGCGGCATCCCGTCCATGAGAATCTGAACCCGTTGGGTCGGCGAGCAGCGTATGCCCACCCCGGCGTACTGGCCCATGCGGTAGCGCCAGTCTGGGTACATACCGGCCAGTCCCACGACGGCGTCGGCCAGGGTGGTATAGGCCAGTTCTCGCAGGCGGGCGCCGGTGACGACGGTGACGGCGAAGGGGGTGGACTCGGCTCGCCGCTCGGCGCCGGTGGCGACGAGGAGCGAATCGGAATCCGAATCCAGGTAGGCCTCTCGGGAAGCGGTTTCGAGGAGACGTTCTCGTTCCATCTCCTCGGCGGTGGGCTCACGGGTGGGTGATTCGGGAATGGACCCGGTGTCCTGGGAGACTGCCGAGGCGGTCAGCACGAGAAGCCAGACCAGGGCTAACCGGAAGGAGGGTCTGTCAAAAGGAGCCACCGAAGGGGTCCTTGTCGTCGTCCTTCTCCGGGTTGTCTTCCTCGGTTGTCGGGCTGTCCATGCCGAGCGGCTTGGAATCCGACTCCTCCTCGATGTCTGGGAAATCGTCGTTTTCCTCCGGGAGGGGTCCGGATTCGTCCGGGGGTGTTTTTCCACCTTCCTCGAAATCCAGGAGCGGGAAGGTGTCCTCGGACATCTCGCCAAGTTCCTCTTCACCGGCATACAGCGGCTCTTCGACCTCCACGGGGAACGCGATGCCCGGCGGGACGGGTCTCTCCATTTCGTCGGAAGGATTCGCTTCGACTTCGACCGGCTCCCCGTGGGCCTCAGCGCTCTGTGCCAGAATTTCGTCCAGTTCGGCGATGATGGCCTCGATACGCCGGCGGGCGAGCTCCTGCTTTGCCTCGGCGGCCTCCAGGCGGGTGCGGAGCTCGGCTATTACGCCGACTTCCTCCTCCTTTTCCCCCAACTCCTCCTGCAGGCGCAGGTTGGTCTCGACCAGGGAGTCGTTATCCTCCTTGAGCCGAGTATTCTGCGACTCGAGCTCTTCTATCCGCTCCAGTGCCTGTTTGACCTTGTTTTCGAGTTTCGTCAGGAGCTCTTCCACGAACACCTCCACTGGAGTCGGAGCGTGGATATTTTCCCCATCTTAAACGAAAGCCGGGGCGCCGCGCAAGGGCGGGAACCGGGACTGTCGCTTTTTTTAATTCTCCGTGCTGAATCGAGGGGTCGTTTACGGGCTTCGGCGGCCATAACGACCCCGCCAACGGTTGCCGCTAAGACCGTAGCTCCGCGCTGAAGCGCTCCCGGAGTGTTTTTACGATTCTCTCGTGCGCCGCGTCAATCTCCTCGTCGGTCAGCGTGCGGTCCGGGGCGCGGTAGATGAGGGAGTAGGCCAGGGAGCGTTTACCGGCGCCCACCTGCCTGCCCACGTAGACGTCGAAGAGGCGGACGTCCTCCAAAAGCCCGCCGCCCGCGGAGCGAATGACCTCCACTATATCGGCGTGCCGGACGCCCTCGTCAAAGACGAGCGCCAGATCCCGGGTTCCGGGTGGGTAGAGGGGTAGCGGCTCGATTTTCACGTCCCCCGCGCGGCGCAGCAGCGGTTCGAGGTCCAGTTCCAGGCCCCAGGCGGCCCGTTCCTCCAGGTCATAGGCGGCGAGCAGTTTTTCACCGAAACGCAGGAGTCGGCCCACGGTCGTCCCATCCAGACCGACCGCCAGTTCGAGGGGAGTCCCCTCCGTCGCCTCTCGCGGGACGAGCTCCGTGGGGCCGATTTTCACGGCATCCAGGAGAGCCGTGCACACGCCCTTCAGGTCGTAGAAGTCGAGGTTTCGCGCCCGGGTGAGCCAGCCGTCGGCGGGCCGCTCACCGACCAGAAGAACGCAGAGACGCTTCACTTCGACGGGGGCTTTCCCGGAAACGGTGAAGGCGGTGGCTATTTCGTAGAAGCGCAAATCCTCGGCGCCGCGGGAGGCGTTGTGCCGGGCCGCGTTCAACAGGCCGATGAAGCCCGAGGGGCGCAGGTAGGGGTGCCCCTTGTCCAGGGGGTTCTTCACGGCCACGAGGTCCTTCTCGGAAAATCCGAGCCCCTCCGCCTCTTCCAGTGATACGAAGTCGGTGGTAAGGACCTCCTGGCAGCCGGCGGCGGCCAGGGCCGTGTGCATCGGCATCAGCGGGTCGGGCCGGTTCAGGTGGGCCGCGGTCAGGCGCGGAAGCTCCACCGGCACGTTGTCGTAGCCCGCCACCTGGGCCAGTTCCTCTATCAGGTCCACCTCCCGGGAGAGGTCGGGCCGGTGGCTCGGGATGGTCCAGGTCGCGCCGGACTCATCCTCGGTGACCGGGGCGCAGCCCAGGGCGGTGAGAATCCGCCTCCCCTCCTCCGGTGTGACGTCGAAGCCGAGGAGTTTGCCCACGCGGCCCCAGCGCAGCAGGACCTCCGGCGGTTTGTACGGAACGGGGTGGCAGTCGTGGAGCAATCCGTCCACCGTCCCCCCGGCGATTTCAGCTATCAATTCGGCGGCGAAGCGGGCGGCGACGGGCGCCAGATTCGGGTCGGCCCCCCGCCCGAAGAGGTGGGACGATGACGATTCCAGCCCCAGCTCCCGGCTCGTGGCGCGGACGCTCGACGGCTCGAACCACGCGCTCTCGATTAAAATGTCCGTCGTCTCCGCGACGACGCCCGATTCCAGGCCGCCCATCACACCGGCCACGGCCACCGGGCGCTCGGCGTCGGCGATGACCATCATCTCCGGCGTGAGGCGACATTCGTCGCCGTCCAGGGAGACGATAACCTCCCCATGGCTTGCGCGGCGGACGATGATCCGCCCCCCGGCGAGCTTCGTCAAATCGAAGGTGTGCAACGGCTGGCCCAGACCGTGCAGGACGTAGTTCGTCACATCCACGATGTTGGAGATGGGCCGGTGGCCGATGGAGATGAGCCGGCGGGTCAGCCAGTCGGGGCTGGGGCCGACCTTCACCCCGCGAACGACGAGTCCCACGTACCGGCGGCACAGCTCGGGGCATTCGATGCGGACCAGCGAACCGTCGTCTACGACCGCGGGTTTTATTTCCGGTTCGGGGAAGAGAAATCTGCCGCCTATAACGGCCGCGAGCTGCCGCGCCAGGCCCAGGTGGCTCAGGGTGTCCGGCCGGTTCGGCGTCGTTTCCAGGTCAATAATCGCGGTCGCCGGGACGTCGAAGAGGTCCACTAAAGGCTGACCGACCTTACCTTTTTCCAAAACGAGAAGGCCGGTGTGGTCGGCGGAAAGACCCAGTTCGAGGCCGCTGGCCAGCATCCCGGCGCTCGTCACGCCGAAGAGCTCCCGCTCGGTCACGGTCCCGAAGGGGAGGACGGTATCCGGCGGGACGTAGGCCGTCAGTTTGCCGACGCAGGCTTTCGTGTTCGGCGCACCGGCAATTACGGTCGCCGTCCCCTCCCCGTAATCAACGTCGCAGCGGTAGAGCTTGTCCGACCCGGCCAGCGGTTCGGCGGAGACCAGGCGGGCGACGACCACTTTACCCAGGTGGGCGTAGGGGTCGTAGACCGCCTCGGCCACGGCGCAGGACTCGGTCAGCGCCCGGGCGATTTTCTCGGGCGGCGCGTCCAGCTCGACGTAGTCGGTGAGCCACTCGGTGTTCAGCTTCACGGGAAAACCTTTAAAACTGCCGCAGGAAGCGCAGGTCGTTCTCGTAGAACAGCCGGATGTCGCTGACGCCGTAGCGCACCATGGCTATTCTCTCGGGGCCGATGCCGAAGGCGAAGCCGGTGTAAATTTCCGGGTCTATCCCCAGGGGCGCGATCACCGCGGGGTCCACCATCCCCGCCCCGCCCAGCTCGATCCAGCCCGTGCCGGAGCAGGTCTTGCAGCCGTTGCCGGCGCACGCGGGGCAGGTGGCCTCTATCTCCGCCGAGGGCTCGGTGAAGGGGAAGAAGTGAGGCCGGAAGCGCACCTGCGCCCCGGGGCCGAACAGGCTTTTTGCGAACTCCAGCAGGATTCCCTTCAGGTGCGCGAAGGAAACGCCCTCGTCCACCCACAGACCCTCTATCTGGTGGAAGACGGGGTGGTGGCGGGCGTCGGCGGTGTCGTTGCGGTAGCAGCGCCCCGGAGCGATGATGCGCACGGGCGGCCTCGTTCTCTCCAGCGTTCGCACCTGGACCGGGCTGGTCTCGGTCCGTAGCAGCAGCGGGAAGTCGCGCAGGAAGAGGGTGTCCTTCTCGTCGCGCGCCGGGTGGTCCGGCGGGGTGTTCAAGGCGTCGAAGTTGTAATGCTCCGTCTCGATGAGCGGTCCCTCGGCCACGCTGAACCCCAGGTCGCAGAAGATGAAGACAAGTTCCTCGATGACCTGGTTCACGGGGTGTCGCCGGTAAACCTCCACCTTCCGCCCGGGGAGGGTGTAGTCGAGAAGGGGCTCCCGTTTCTCCCCGGCGGCGAGCTCGGCGGTGCGGGCGGTCAGGGCCTGCTGGATGGCGGTCTTCACCTCGTTGGCCCGGGCCCCGGCCCGGGGCCTCTCCTCGGGGCTGAGATTGCCCAGGCGGCGCAGGAGCTCGGTGAGCTTACCCTTGCGGCCGAGGAACTCGACGCGCAGGTCCTCGATGCTCTTGGGGTCCGAAGCGGCCGCAATCCGCCGCTTCGCGTCCACCTCGATGTATTCCAGATTCTTCAGCACATACACGTCCGGTTGAAAAAACGGGCCCACGGCAACCGCGGGCCCGGGCCGTGCTTTTCAGGCCACAGCCGGGCGTCCACCGACGATATCTTAACCCTTGGCTACCTTGACCAGATGCTCCAGCGCCTTCGGATCGGTGGCGGCCAGGTCTGCCAAGATTTTCCGGTCGAGGTGGACGTCCGCCTTGGCCAGACCGTTGATAAATCGCGAGTAACTCATGCCGTGCTCCCGGACGCCGGCGTTGATGCGGGCTATCCACAGGCGGCGGAAATGCCCCTTCTTCTTCCGGCGGTCACGGTAGGCGTACTGCAGCGCCCTCCGGACGGCGTCCTGTGCGGTGGTAATCAGCCGGCTCCGGCCGTGCTGATAGCCCTTGGCCTGCGCCAGGACCTTCTTCCGACGGCGGCGGGAGGCGACGTTGTTTTTCACTCGGGGCATACCGGCACCTCTATATACCGAGCATCCGTTTGATCCGCTTGACGTCCCCCCGGGTGGTCACCAGGGTGCTCTGGCTCAGACGCCGTTTGCGGTTGGCGGATTTCTTGGTCAGGATGTGGTTGAAGAGCGCCTTGTGGCGTTTGAGCTTGCCCGTGGCCGTGGGCTTGAAACGCTTGGCCGCGCCCTTTATCGTTTTCATCTTCGGCAACGTTGAAACCTCGCAGATTAGGACTTGGCATGATGAGTGGCTGAACGGGTACGACTCTCGGAGTTGAAACCTCGTCGGTTAGGTCTTGGCCGCTTCTTTGAACATTTCTCCGGGGAGCAGGACCATCGTCATATTGCGACCCTCGAACCGGGCCGGTTGCTCGACCACCACCCGCTCGCCGAAATATTCCGCTATCCGGGCGAGAATCCTCTCCCCTATCTCGGGGTGCGTCCGCTCACGACCGCGGAAGAGGATGGTGACCTTCACCTTGTTGAGCTTCGCCAGGAATTCCTCGATGTGGCGGAGCTTGAAGGTGAAGTCGTGCTCGCCGGTCTTGGGCCTCAGCTTTATCTCTTTGACCGAAAAGTTCCGCTGTTTCTTCCGTGCCGCGTGTTCCCGCTTCGACTGCTGGTAGAGGTACTTCCCATAGTTCATTATCCGGCAGACAGGCGGTCGGCCGTTGGGGGCCACCTCCACCAAGTCCAGCCCCTTGCTCCGGGCCAGGTCGAGGGCGTCCAGGGTGCGCATTACGCCGACCTGTGTGCCCTCCTCATCCACCACCCGCACTTCGCGGACGCGTATCCGCTCATTGACGCGAGATTGGTCTTTAGCTATGGAACACCTCCGGCAACCTCAAGCGGAGCCGCGCTTTTATAGCATGAATACACGCGGCAAGTCAAATGAAATAAACCGGCCGCCCGACCGGGGTCGAGCCCGATCCCCTCGGGTAAAAATGCACAGTGCGGCCGTGCGTCCGCTCCGGACGCCGGTCGGTCACCACCGACCGGCCAGCAGACGCCCGTCGTTTTCCTTCACCAGCTCGTCTACCGCCTCGGAAAGGCTCATGTTGAACGCCTTTTTGCCGTGCGGCCGCAGGTTTATGTCCCCGGCCTCCGCCTCGGCCTTCCCGACGACGACGATGTACTTGACCTTGGCCGTCTCCGCCACGGCGATCTTCGCCCCGAGCTTCGAATCCTTCGCGTCCACGCGGACGCGCAACCCCTTTTCCCTGAACTCGTTCGCCACTTTTTCCGCGTATTCGAGAAACTCCTCCGCCACCGGCAGCACGCGCTTCAACCCTCCCATCCCTCCCTTCTAGGGAGGGCAAGCCGGCCTTCGGCCGAAATTTCGAGGATTACGCAGTAACAGCCCATCCTCCGCTTCGGTAGGCGTCAATTTCACGCTGGAGGAACTCGATGGCGACCTCCACGCTAGAGCGCGTGTTTTTTCCGTCGTGTCTCCGCAATGAAACGCCTTTTTCCTGTTTTTCCACACGACCACAGATAGCCATGTAGTTTACCCTGGCTTCAGTTGCTTTAGCTATCTTAATGCTCAGCTTTTGGTTGCTGTCATCTATCTTCGCCCTAAACCCCGCTCTGGTGAATTTGTCCAACACCTCGTGGGCGTAGTCGTTTACGTCCGAGGTAATCGGCAATACTCGAACTTGTTCCGGGGCGAGCCAGAGCGGGAAATTCCCCGCGAAGTGCTCGATGAGCACGCCGATGAACCGCTCGAAGCTCCCCAGGACCGCCCGGTGCACCATGACCACCCGGTGCCGGGCGCCGTCCTCCCCCACGTAGTCCAGATCGAACCGCTCGGGGAAGTTGAAGTCCACCTGGCAGGTCGTCGTCTGCCACTTGCGGCCCAGGGCGTCGGTGACGTTGATGTCTATCTTCGGGCCGTAGAAGGCGCCGCCGCCCGAATCCACGACGTAGGGCACCCCGAGCCGTGCCAGGGCGTGCTCCAGGGCGACCGTGGCCTGGTCCCAAATTTCCGCGGACCCCATGGCGTCCGGCGGCCTCGTCGCCAGGGCGTAGCTCATCGGCAGGCCGAAGACGCCCATGAAGTCCTGGGCGAAACGGATGACCCCGACGATTTCGTCCTCGAGCTGCTCCGGCGTGCAGAAGATGTGGGCGTCGTCAATGGTGAAGCCCCGCACGCGCATCAGGCCGTGCAGCACGCCCGACATCTCGTTGCGGTACACGTGACCGAACTCGTAATAGCGGACGGGCAGCTCCCGGTAGGAGTGCAGGCCGTGGGAGTAGATGAGCACGTGCCCCGGGCAGTTCATCGGCTTGACGGCGTATTCCGCCTCGCCGCTTCCCAGTCGGGCGAAGAACATGTTGTCCTTGTAGTGGTCGTAGTGACCCGACATTTTCCAAAGTTCGGTACGGAAGACGTGGGGCGTGTGGACCAGATCGTAGCCGCGCTCGCGGTGCATCTCGTGCGCCAGCTTTTCTATCTCGTAGTGCAGCGTCGCCCCGGCGGGGTGGTAGAGGATCAACCCCGGGCCGTAGTTTTCGGCGATGGAGAATAGTTCCATCTCGGCGCCCAGCTTGCGGTGGTCGCGCCGCTTGGCTTCCTCGATGCCCTCCAGGAACTCGTCGAGCTGCTTCTTTTTCGGAAAGGCCGCGCCGTAGATGCGCGAGAGCATGGGTCTCCGCTCGTCGCCGCGCCAGTACGCGCCGGCCACCGACAGGAGCTTGACCACGCCGAGCCGCCCCGTGGAGGGCAGGTGCGGCCCCTTGCACAGGTCCACGAAGTCACCGTCTGAATAGAAGGTCACCTCTGCCTCGGGGGGCAGTTCGTCTATGAGCTCGACTTTCAGCAACTCGCCCCGGCGCTCCATCTCGGCCCGCGCCTCTTCCCGGGAGACGACCCGACGCACGAGGGGCAGGTCGGCCTTGATGATCTCCCGCATCTTGTCCTCGATGGCGGCCAGGTCGTCATCGGTGAAAGGCTTTTCCACCAGAAAATCGTAGTAGAAGCCGTTTTCGATGGCGGGGCCGATGCCGAAGCGGGCCTCCGGGTAGAGCGCCTGCACCGCCGTGGCCAGGACGTGCGCCGCCGTGTGCCGGTAAAATTCCCGGCCCTCGGGGTCGTCAAAGGTCACCAGCCGGAAGTCGTGCTCCCCGGCGGGGAGCGGACGGTTCAGGTCCCAGAGTAAATCACCAATGAGAGAGCCCACCGCCGCGCGGGCAAGGCCCGGGCTAATCTCCAGGGCGATGTCCAGTGGACGGACGCCCTCGGGGTAGCCCTTGACCGAGCCGTCGGGAAAACGGAGGCGGACTGCGTTTTTGTCAGAAGGCACGTCAACTCCTTAAGCCTTAAAAAAACCGCGACGAGAGGAAGTTTCGCGGCGGGCCGGTTCAATCGGAAGCTTGTTTCACAGTCGAGATACCCTCAGGCCCCAACCAAACTAACCTCCCAGCCGGCCCACCTAGCCGAAGAAGCCCGGCACGGTGGTTACGAGGACACCCAGGAAGAAGACGATCAGGCCCAACACGGCAACGGGCGGGCCGACGACGCGCACCCAGCGACGCTCGGTAACTTGAGCGCGCCAGAAACCGCCGACCAGCAGGGCCAGGCCAAGAACCGCCACTCCCAGGAATCCCCAGGCCACCTCGAACCTCCTGCGGACGCCTTCCGCAAGCAAGTGTGGTAGAATATAGGCGATTTTGGCGCATCTGTCAAGGTTTTGGGAGTTTTCAGTGCGGCTCGCCGTCCCCATCGCGCTTTTTTTCGCTTCCGGCGCCGCCGCGGGGCCGACGGTCGTGATTGACGCCGCGATCGAGGGCGATTCGATAAACGGCACGCTGACGATGGCCCTCGAAGAGGCGGTCGGGGACGAACTTTTGCTCTACCTTCCCGCCGACCGCGACCGCGACCCGTCCTTCACCGGCCCGGTGGAGGAAATGGGCCTTTTTTCCGACAATAACCGCGGCGCCTATTCCTTCGACGGGTGGATGGATGTCACGCGGCTCTCCATCAATGGAGAGGAAGCGGACGATTTCCGCGTCGAGGGCGTCCGGCTGACCGTCGGCCCCGTGCCGGATGGCCCGCTGGAAGTCTCCCTCGACTTTACCACGCACGTCCCCACCTTCCGCCACCTCTGGGGCGCGGCGGATAATCTCGTCGTCCTCTCCGGCTGGCACCCCCAGCCCTGGCCCGTGGACGGGGACGGTAAATACCTGGACGCGCGGGAGCTGCCCTGGGGCGTCTTCCCCGCCCGGGCGGCGGACTACGCGGTCAGCCTTGCCGTCGGTCCGGGGTGGGTTCTGCTCGGTCCGGCCGTCATTGACGAGGACGGCGTTTATTCGATAGAGAGGAAGGGCTGCCGAGGGGCGGACATCGTTCTCGTCAAAGGGGGCGCGGTCATCGAGGAGGTCTGGGGCGGCCTGGCCGTGGAGCTGGCGGATACGGCTGAGGACGAGAGCGGGGAGGCGCACCTCCACTTCGCCCGTGAGGTTTTCGACCGTTTTTCCGACTGGTTCGGTCCCCCCGAGGGGGGACTCGTCGTCGTCGCGGCCGACGTACCCCTATCCGGCGACGAGTTCTACGACGGCCTGGTCCTTCTTGGCGACGTACCGAGCTACCCACTCGTGCGCCTCCCCGAGCTGGCCTACGCCCGGCAGATGGCCGGACGGTGGTTCCGGACCGGTCGGGAGGTGGACGGCTACGACGACCCCTTCCTGGTGGACGGCCTGGCCCACTGGGCGGCCCGCGAGGCGTTGACGAGCGTCTTCGGCGAGGGGCGGGACCTGTTGCCCGCGGCGGTGCTCGGCGTCGAGCAGGAGTGGCTGTCGCGCACGTTTATCGAGGATTTGAAGCAATCGGGGCGCGACCGTTCTCCATCAGCCGCGGCGGACGCCTTCGACCAGCCGGAGACCTACGACGCCGCCGTCCGGCAGAAGACCGCGCAGGCACTCATCCGCTGGTCCCGACGCTGGGACACCGGAGTCCTGCGCGAGGCGGTCGCGGCTTACCTCGAAAAAGCCGAAACGGGGCGGGCGACACAGGACCTCCTTCTGGAATCCCTCGCCGAAGTCGCCGGTCACGCCCCGGCCGTGGAGCTGGCGGGGAAGCTCGGCCTCGAAGCGCCGACCGGCTCATTTGAAACCACCCTCACCCCGCGGGAGATCGAGGAGCCGGCCTTCGAATTTCGCATCCTGCCCGACGCCCTGGATCCCGAGGCCTGGACCCTCTTCCTCGTGCCCTTCCCCTGGCCCGATTACGACGACACCTGGCGGCTGGGGGCCGCGCTCTGGGGTCGCGAGGGGGTCCACCTCCTGCCCATGGAAATCTGGGGGGACGACGACCTGCTCCTCTCCGCCACCTGCAACCTCGAGCATGGTGACTGGAACCTCTTGGCCCAGTTCACCACGCGCCTGGACGACTGGTACCCGGGATTGCGCCTCGGAACGGCGGGTTACTCCCGCAAGGACGAGCAGGGCGGCTCGCTGCAGTTCACCATACCGATTCGGCCGCGCCTGTCCCACGTTCCCGAGCTCGAGTTCATCCTGGGGGTGAATTACTGCCGCCTGCGTAGCTGGGACCACGGCGACCGGGCCTTGCGTTTAAAGGGCGAGGACGGGCGACAGCTCTCCGTCTACGCCTCTTTCAATCTGAACGACCGCGGCGCCCTGGGCGGGCCGCAGCTTCACCTCGGCGTCGAGTACGCCCTGGACCCCCTGCCCCGCCTGAACCCCGAACATCCTCCCTTCGATTACGGCCGCTTTTATCTCCGGGCGCAGGAGGACCTGCGCATGGCCCCCTGTCTGTGGACGGCCTTCCGGGGCGCGTTCGGGCACATCGAGGGTCGCGCGCCGGACCAGCGCCGGTTCGAGCTCACCGAGGACGACGTCTCCTTCGAGTACGACCTCATCCGGCTGCCCCATACGGGCGAAATTCGGGGCTACAACGACCTGGACCTCTTCACGGACGACATGGCCGTCGTGGGCGCCGAGCTCTACACGCCGGTCATCCTCGGGATAGAATTCGGCGTTTTCTTCGACCGCGGGGCCGTGGCCGACGGACTGCGGACACTCTTCGATGAACAGACGCTCTGGCGGTCGTCCTTCGGTCCGATGCTCCGTTTCCGCGTGGGCGACGCAATCTACGTGGAGTTCAACTTCCCGCTCTGGGTGAGCGCGCCCTATACAGACGAGGCCGAGCCGGGCGGTCCGCCCTGGGCCTTTCGTTGGGACTTCGACGCCCGCATCGGGTTTTAGAAAATGCTCCGACGCGCAGCACTTATCTTATTGGCCGCGAGCGCCCTCGTCCGGGCGGCGGAGGACGACGAGATAGTACGGGTCGCCTTCCGGGGGAACGCCTACCTCTCCCAGGAGACCCTCGGAATGGTTTTCGGCGTGCGCGAGGAGCAGTACGTCTCGGAGCGCCGGGTGGAACGCGGACGGCAGAGCCTGCTGGACCTGTACCGCGAAAACGGTTTCACCGGAATCCACATCGAAACCCAAATCGTCCGCCGGTACGGCCTGCGCGGCGGAACCGTGGTCTACGTTGACATAGACGAGGGGCCGCCCACGTTGGTTGAGTCGGTGGACGTCCTCCACGCCGGGCTGGTGGACGAGGCGGAAATCTCGGCCGCGATTGGGTTCGAGCCGGGCGACGTGTGGACCCTGACCTACTCCGACGCCGTCCGCCTGAACCTGATACGCCTCTTCGCCGAGCACGGCTACCTCTACGCGAACATCGAGGTCGAGCAGGAGCGGGGGGAGCGCCGGGCCCGGTTGACGGTGACCGTGGACGAAGGGCCCCGTGTGAGGGTGGTCGGGGTGGACATCGAGGGCTACGAGCCGATCATCGAGCGGGTCATCCGGCGCGAGATAGTCATCCGCGAGGGGGAATACTTCAAGGCCTCGGAAGTCTTCGCCAGCCAGCGTAACATCTATTCGACCGGCATTTTTACCAACGTCGGCTACGCCATCGTCGGCGAGAGCGAACGGTCACCAGAGGTCCGCATCCTCTTCGAATTGGAGCCCGACAAGACTAACTGGGTCGGTTTCGAGCTCGGGTACACCTACTCGGAGAGCACGGGGTCCGGGCTGCGCTTCAAGGTGTCCTGGGGCGACGACAACCTCTGGGGCAACCTCCAGCACCTGGAGGTGGGGGCCGACTTCGTTTACGCCTTCAAGACCAGTAAATTCGAGGAGGAGCTGTACCAGGCCGTCTACCGCGAGCCGTGGCTCATGTCGGTGCGGGGGCTTTCGGGGAGGATGCGGGTGTACTTCGGGCGCGAGCAGAGGACCGGCTTCAGCGCGGACTCCTTCGGCGGCGACCTGTCCCTGGAGCAGCGTTTCTACGACTGGCTCACCGGCGCCCTGGGGCTGCGCTTCGAACGGGTCAACCTCTGGGAGTACGACATCCCGGACCTGCCCCAGGAGGAGGGCTACTCGAACACCAGCGCCCTCTTCGCCCGCGTCGGGATAGACACCCGCGACAACCCCTTCAACCCCCGCTCCGGCGTGTACCTCCTCCCCTACGGCGAGTACGCCGGCGGCCCCCTGGGCGGCGACAACGACTTCTACAAGCTCACCGCGGACCTGTCCGGCCACATCCCCCTCGGCGACCATGTCAGCCTCGCCCTGCGCGGCTACATCGGCCTGGCCGCCCTCCACCACGACACGCGGACGCTGCCCGTTTACGAGCGGTTCTACGCCGGTGGCGCCTACTCCGTCCGTGGGTTCCCCGAACGCAGCCTGGGCCCCCGCAACGCCCGGGGCGTGAGCCTGGGCGGCGTCGCCTCACTGGTGGGCAACGCGGAGCTGCGGGTGGACATCCCGGACAGCGCTTTCTCCCTCGGCTTCTTCGCGGACACGGGAATGGTGTGGTGGAAAATTTCCGATATGGACCCGGCCGACCTCGCCGTGGGGGTCGGCGCCGGGGTGCGCTACGTCACCCCCATCGGCCCCGTCCGGCTGGACGTGGGCTTCGTCGTGGCTCCGGGGAATAACAGCATCATCTCGCCTCTCGCGCCGCAGGATTATAAGGACACCTCCGACAACTGGGAGCTCCACCTGGCCATCGGGCACATTTTCTAAAGTATGCGGCGTCGCGTACCCGCGGCAGCCCGGTGCGCGGGTGGGTGTGGACACCAGCCCCCTGCGGTTGAACGCAACGAATCACGCCTCGGTTCAAATGAATTTCCGAAACACTCCGGACGACGATGACCAACGATGACAAAAACCTTCTTCGCCTCAGCGGGGTCATTGCCGGGTACTCGGCCTCGCAACCCGTTCTTTGCGGGGTGAACCTCTCGGTGGGCGCGGGCGAATTCGCGGCGCTGGTCGGCCCCAACGGCTCCGGCAAGTCCACCCTTCTGGCGGTCGCCACCGGTTATTTACCGGCGCAGGCCGGGGAAGTGACCCTGGCCGGCCGCCGCTTGAATTCCCTGAGCGCGGTCGAGAGGGCGAGGACCGTGGCCTGGCTGCCCCAGGAACTCCCGAATGCGCCGGGGTACACGGTCCGTCAGGTGGTCCTTCTGGGGCGGTACGGTAACCTCACGGGCTTCGGGACTTACTCTCCCGGTGATGAGTCCGCCGCCGACGACGCGCTGCGCCGCTGCGACATCGGGCGGTTGGCCGAGCGGTCGGCCGGCGAGCTCTCGGGCGGGGAGCGTCAGAGGGTCTTTCTGGCCCAGGCCCTGGCCCAGGGCGCCCGGCTCATGCTCCTCGACGAGCCGACTAACCACCTGGACCCATCGTCGCTGGCCTATCTCTTAAAACTCTTGAAGGAGCTCACCGCCGAGGGCCGGGGGATCCTCATGGTGACCCACGACCTGAACCTGGCTGCCCGGTACGCCGACCGGATGGCGATTCTCTCCGGCGGGGGGATCATCGCCGAGGGGAGGCCGGAAGAGGTGGTCCGGCCAAAACTCCTGCGCGAGGTGTACGGCGCGGAGCTGACCGTCGTCCGGCACCCCGTGGATGGGAAACCGCAGATACTACTGTGAACGAACACCGAAAACCGCCGACAGACGCAGAGGTGGACGATGAGCCGGGCCTTCTTCGTGGCGCTTTGCGGCGCACTGATTCTAGCCCTGGGGTTCTCGGGCGCCCTGGCCGGGGTTGACACGACCAACTGGTATTGGGACGCCGCGCTGGGGCTCTACATCTCCTGGGACGATGCCCACCGGGTCTTCTTCATCTACGACCCGAACGCGGACGCGGTCTGGGCCTACGAGCCGAACATGGGGATTTACTACATCTACGACCAGGCCGCCGACCGGCTCTGCGAGGTCGGGTACGTGGACGTGAGCGGGGTGGTGGTCGAGACGGGCGGTTCCGACGATTTCGGTGGAGGGGAGTCGGACCCCAATTCCTACGAGGCGACGCTGGAGATGATGCGGCTGGATTCGGGAGAAATACGGCGCGCCATCGCCGAGATGAACGGCTCGGCTGGCGACAAGCCATACGGCGACGCGGGCGGGTTCGACTACTAGTTTACATGCGCGACGAGGGGCCCGCGGGCCCCTTTTTGTAATTCGCCACCGATGGTAGAATAGCGGCTCCGACGCAACTCATAGCAGAAGCGGCTGTGCCGCCTGGGAGAGCCCATGCGAATCGCCCTTTTAGGAGCCGGCCTCATGGGTCGGGCCGTGGCCCACGACCTTCTGCGGAGCTCCGAGCTCGAGGAGCTGCGCCTGGCCGACGCCGACGAGAAGCGCCTCGACGCCCTTGCCGGACGGCTCGACAATGACCGGGTGCGGACCAGTCGCCTGGACGCGACCGACGAGAGGGCCGTCGCGCGCTGGATTGACGGCTGCGACGCGCTGGTCTCGGCCTCGAGCTACCGGCTGAACCTCGGCCTGTCGCTGGCGGCCATCTCCGCGTGCACCCACTTCGTGGACATGGGAGGCAACTCGGACGTCGTCGCCCGGCAACTAGAGCTGGACGGCGAGGCGAAAAAGCGAGGAGTGACGATCATCCCCGACATGGGTCTCGCGCCGGGTCTGGTCAACGTCCTCGCGCGGCGCGCCGCGGAACTCACCGACCGCCTGGATACCGTCCGCCTCCGCGTGGGCGGCCTGCCGCAAACCAAGCGCGGCGAGTGGAACTACGAGCTGGTCTTCTCCGCCGAGGGGCTGGTAAACGAGTACCGGGAGCCCTGCCGGGTCCTGCGTGAGGGGAAGGTCGTCACCGTGGCGCCCCTGACCGAGGTCGAGACGGTCCACGACCCCGAGCTGGGCGAGTTGGAAGCCTTCCACACCTCGGGCGGCTCCAGCACCCTGCCACAAACCTTCACCGGAAAGGTCCGCTCCCTGGAGTACAAGACGCTGCGCTACCCGGGGCACGCCCGGCTGGTGCGCGCGCTCTTCGAGCTGGGCCTGGACGGTGAGGACGAGGTGGAGGTGGACGGGAGGAGGGTTAGGCCGCGCCGTCTCCTGGAAAAACTCTTCGAAAACCTGGCGGGTGAGGGGCGGGACCTGGTGGTCCTCCACGGCGAGTTCACCGGCGAGAGGGATGGTAAACCGCTGACAATCTCCTGCCGCCTCTTGGACTACGCCGACGAGGATACGGGGCTCACGGCGATGATGCGCTGCACCGGTTTTCCGGTGTCGGTCACGGCGCGGATGCTGGCCGACGGCCGGATTACGGAGCGCGGCGCCCTGCCCCCGGAGCGGGCCGTCCCCGCCGCCGAGCTCCTCGAAGAGCTCGACCGCCGGGGCATTTCCATCCCATTCACGGAGAGCGCCCCGTAAGGCCGGGCTCCGACAGTTTATTCCTGCCTGCCACGTTTACGATTAAAACCCCGGCCAGCACCAGGACGCCCCCCACCGCCGCCAGCCACGTCAACAGTTCGCCGAGGAAGACGTACCCCCACAGGTGGGCCAGGACGGGGATGAGGACGATGAACGCCGCGACCTGGCTCGGGTCGGAACGCGAGAGCGCCCAGTTCCACGCGAAATACCCCGCCAGGGAGGCGACCAGCCCGAGGTAGCCGCCGATTAAAAGGAGCGTCCCGGGTGAGGCGAAGGCCTCGAAGAAGGTCCGGTCAATGAAAAAGAACGCCGGCAGGCCGCCCAGGAAAAAAGTGGCCGCGGTCAGGAGCCGGATGTCGCAGCCCGCGTTCATAATTTTCTTGGAGACCACGGTGTAGCCGGACCAAGCGAGCGGCGCGCCGAAGACGACGAGGGCGTACCACAGGTACTCCAGTTTAAATCCCGCCCCCGACCCGTACCGCAGAACGACGAAGAGGCCGCCCAGGGCCACGGCGATGCCGGCGAACCGGACGAGACGCGGACGCTCCGTCCGGGCCAGCACGCTGAAAAGATAGGTGAAGAGGGAACCGCAGGCGACGATCAAGGACGACGCCGCCGAGGTGACCCCGGCGAGCCCGAAGGTCAGGAAGAGGTGATAACCGGCGACTCCCAGGAGGCCGGCACCCGCTATTTTCCACGGGTGTCCCTTTAAAAGTTTCGCGAACTCCCGCCGACGGTGGACGAGGTACACGCCGCAGACGAGCCACACCGGGAGAAAGCGCAGCAGGACCGCCGCGCCGGGCGAGAGGGTCGAGAGGCCGAACTTCAGCGCGGCGAAGGCCCCGCTCCAGACCAGCACCACACCGAACATCACCAGAAGCGCCGGACCGCGGTCCTTCGACATGGCCGCCATGCTACCAGAAAAGGTCATCCCCAACCACGGGTGAATTTTTCCAAATGGCTAAACCGGGAAAAGCCCTCGCCTACCTGGCTCTCATCGCCCAGACGCTCATCTCCGCCGGAACGTACATTTTGGGCAAGTACGCCGTGGCGGAGTTGGAGCCGCTCAGCCTCTGTTTTCTGCGTTTCGGCGGCGCGGCGATCATTCTCCTCGTCATCTGCGGGCTGAAGGGCGTGGACCTGCGCGTCAAAAAGGAGGAGCTGCCCCGGCTGATCGGCCTCGGTGTCCTGGTGGTGATGGCCGATCCGCTCCTTTTCCTCTACGGTCTGCGGCTCTCCACCCCGGCCCAGATAAGCCTCCTGTATCCCCTGACTCCCGTTTTCGTGCTCATCTTCGCCGGCCTGCGCGGCCTGGAGAGGCCCGGCCGGATGCGCTGGCTCGGCGTGGTCCTCTCCCTCGCCGGGGTGAGCCTGTTCCTGACGCAGAAAGGCTTGAATTATCAGACCGAACACCTCTTCGGCGACCTGTTGGTCCTGGGAGCCGTGGCGAGCTGGGCGCTGTACACGACGTTCTCGAAACCCCTCGTCGAGAGACGCGGGACGCTGGCGGCGCTGACCCTGGCCGTCTGCGCCGGGATGGTCCTCTTCACCCCCGTCGGCCTCACGGCGACGCTCACCGCCGACCTCTCCTCGGTGAGCTGGCTGGCCTGGCTCGGCCTGGCGTACCTCGTCGTCATGACCGTCGTGGTGGGCTACTTCTGCTGGAATTACGCCCTGGGGCGCCTGGAAGCGAGCCAGGTGGCGGTCATGGCCAACGGTCAGCCCGTGGCCACCACGATTCTCGCCGCCCTTTTCGTCGGGGAGCAGATTACACTCTGGTTCGTCATCGGCGGGGTGATAACCCTCACCGGCGTTACCATCGCCCAACTGGGCGGCCGGAAGCGGGGCGTAATCAGGCAACCCGCCGCCTGATGCGCGAAACCCCCCAACCTTCCACCTGTCCCCTCAGGTGAGACCTGCTGGTGACGGTCCGGGGTGAGGGTAAGCGTGCGGGTATATAACCGTCCCGATGGCCGTGCATGATTGATGTGGCGGGGCGGCGGCTCCGTATGCCGCCCTAAATTTAAATATTACGGGCGGGTGTGGACACCCGCCCCTA
This sequence comes from bacterium, assembly GCA_035528375.1. Classification (NCBI taxonomy): domain Bacteria; species bacterium. Next base: position 22,288 of record DATKYS010000079.1, on the reverse strand, counting down.
CGTCTGCAATCCGCGTATCCGACTCGTAGGGGCGACCGTCCACGGTCACCCGCGGTGGAACGGTGTAGGGCGGCCCCTCTGCGGGCCGCCGCGGCGGGGATTAAAATCCCCGCCCTACATTTACGGAACGGTTCGACCTAAAGGTCGGCCGATACGTCATCGTAATTTACGGGGTGAAGGTCGGTTGCGAGAACAGGCGGGGTACAGAGCCCCCGCCCTACGCCCAACGAATGGCATTTTACAGGAATAAAACATCCTCCAGCCCGGCGCGGATGTGCTTCGAAATGGGACCGGAGCGCAGTTCGACGAGTTGGCGCTCCAGGTCCACCATCCGTGCCGTGTACTCAGTCAGCGGCATTTTTCCCAGCCCGCGCGCCGCGTCCATGCCGGCGATGCGACCCTCGATCATGGCGCTGGTGGCCTCCTCGACCCCCGCGCAGTCCCCCGCCACGTAGAGCCCCTGGACGGTCGTCTCGCCGGTTTTCTTCCTCTTCGGCACCCAGCCCCCCAGCTCGCCCACGTAGGCGTGCTCGGCCCCGGCCATGCGCGCCAGCGTGTTCTGGGGCGAGAGCCCCACGGCCAGGCAGATTGCGTCGCAGGCGATTTCCCGCTCCGTGCCGGGAATCGGCACCCAATCCTTGTGTTTGACTATCTCCGCGCCGGTGACCCGGTCCTCCCCCATCGCCCGCTTTATCGTGTGGTTGACCAGAATCGGCACCCCGGCGCGACGAAGCTTGCTGGCGTGGACCTGGTAGCCGCCGTAGGTGGGCAGCCCCTCGACCACCGCCGCCACCTCGCACCCCGCCTGGATGAGCTGGTAGCTGACTATCAGGCCGATGTTGCCCGCCCCGACCATGAGCAGGCGCTCCGCGGGGAGGACGCCGTGGACGTTCATCAGGGTCTGCACGGCGCCGGCGCCGTAAACCCCGGGCAGGTCGTTGCCTGGGAAGGCGAGGAACTTCTCCGCCGCTCCGGTGGCGATGACGGTTTTTCCGGGCTCGAACTTGTGGTACGTCCCCGCCCGGTCCACGGTCACCACGCCGTCGGGGTAGATGCCCAGGACGCGCGAGTCGTTCCAGAGCACGACGTTGGGGTACTCGGCGAGCTCCTGGTAGAGCATCTCGCCGATGCGCAGGCCGCGGGTCCCGGCGAGCTGGAGCTTGCTGCCGAAGAATTTGTGTGTCTGCTTGACGAGCTGGCCGCCTGGTGCGGGCCCGTCGTCCACGACGAGGATTTTCAGGTCGAACGGGGCCGCCTCGACCGCCGCGCAGAGCCCTGCGGGGCCGCCGCCGACGATCAGCAGGTCCACCGGTTGCGGACGATGGACGGGCTCCATGGAAAAGGCGCTCACCGGGCACCCCCTTCCACCAGGAGGTGTCCCTTGTCGTGCTGGCGCCGGACGGCCATGCCCTCTCGCAGGGGGGTGACGCAGACGCGGGTGTTGGGCACGCCGTCCACCACCATCAGGCAGCTCGAGCAGTTGCCGATGGCGCAGAAGAAGCCCCGGGGTCGCTTTTCCTTTATCGAGTAGCGCAGGATGCGGACGCCGGAGTCGTGGAGCGCGGCGGAGATGGGCTCGCCCTCGTAGCCCCAAATTTCCTCGCCGTCCAGGGTGAACCGCACCCGCCGGCCCAGCTTGAACTGCAGAATGGGGTGGTTGGTGATTCTCATCGGCATCGTCCTTGGGGATTAAAAAGTATCACCGTATCTCTAATAGCCTTCCATGAAGTTGATCGTCAGCTCGCTGACGGCGGTGTCAGCCCACCTCTCTCCGGGATAAACGCTCAAAATAGTCAGCCGCAGCCAACTCACCATGTGCGTCTCGGCAAAAGGAAGACCCAAATAGATAACCTTGGGGTAGGGGTCATCCTCCAGCTCCCACTCAAGGCAAGTGCCGTCGGAGAGCACCAGCCGCACCTCCCGCGGCCGGCCGTTGGCGCGCCAGAGCTCCGGCGAGGCGCAGTACCCCGGCAGGAGGGCCACGCTCCACACCTCCGTTGGAATCCCCAGTTCGAGTGTGAGCGACTCCCCGACGCCGTCGCCCTCCACACCCTCGACCCAGGCGGTGCCGATGTCGCCGTCAATGGCGCGAGCGGGTGAGCAGTCGGCGGGGTCGTCGGCCAGGTAGCTGCTGGCGCTGACGAGCCACAGGGGTTCGAGAATCTTCTCCAGCTCGATATCCAAGAGCAGGTACTGCTGGTAGAGACTCTGGCTGATTCCACCGGGCGGTGAGCAGTCGCTGCGCATCGGCATGGCGAAACCCCAGCCGAATCCATAGGCTTCGGCGTCGCATGGCAGGTCGCGGGTGAGGATGAGCCGCTCGTCGGCGGTGCGGGCGATGAAATCGCCGCCCTCCAGCAGGAGCTCGGCGTCGTTTCCGGGCCGCCAGCTCAGGAGGTCGTAGCGGGAGTTGCCGCCCAGGAGCAGGTAGAGGCAGCCGTCGGGTGCGACGCGGTCCAGCGTCAGCACACAGCCCCGCGAAAGGTCCACCTCGACCACCGTCTCCGTTCCATCGCCGACGGAAAGGCGCAGGGTGACCACCCGATGCAGCGGCTCCGTGTCGTCAGACTCTCCCCACACCGGCCGCGATTCTAGCGGCTCCACCAGATACTCCAGGCCGTCGGGACCCGGCAGCGTCAGACTCACCAACCCTTCTGCCTCGACCCAACCCGCGTCGGTCGGCCCGGTCCCGGCCATAGCCGCCGCGCCGAGCAGGCAGCAGATGAGAGCCACCGATTTTCCCAAAATATCCCCCCTTCACCTGCGACCGGCGGAAATCTAGACCTTGAACTTGCGGTCCAGGCTCCGGTAGGCGATGCCCTCGGAGACGTGGGCCGCCGTTATCGCGTCCGCGCCCTCCAGGTCGGCGATGGTCCGGGCCAGCTTGAGCACCCGGTCGTAGGCCCGCGCGGAGAACCCCAGCCGGTCCACCGCCTGATGCAGGAGCTGCTGCGCCTCCGGCTCGGGCTGGCAGAAGGTGCGTATCATCTTGCTGGTGAGCCCGGCGTTGGAGTGGATGCCGGTGCCGGCGTAGCGTTTCTGCTGGCGCTCCCGGGCGGCGTTGACCCGCTCGCAAACCTGGGCGCTCGGTTCACCGCTGCGCTCGGCGGAAAGCTCCCGGTAGGGCACCGCCGGGACCTCGAGGTGGATGTCAATACGGTCCAGGAGGGGGCCGGAGATTTTCGAGCGGTAGCGCCGAATGGAAGCCGGGGAACAGGTGCAACTGTGGTTCGGGTCGCCGTAGTAGCCGCAGGGACAGGGGTTCATCGAGGCGACCAGGGTGAAGCTGGCGGGGAAGGTGAGGCTGATCTGGGCCCGGGCGATGGTCACCCGGCGGTCCTCCAGGGGCTGGCGCAGCACCTCGAGGACGTGGCGCTCGAACTCGGGCAGCTCGTCGAGGAAGAGGACCCCGTGGTGGGCCAGGGACACCTCGCCCGGCCGGGGGTAGCTCCCCCCGCCGATGAGCCCCGCCGACGAGATGGTGTGGTGGGGCGAGCGGAAGGGGCGCGTGGCGACCAGGGCCTGGTTCGGCGGCAGCATCCCCGCCACGGAATGGACCTTGGTCGTCTCAAGGGCCTCGTCCAGGGACATTTTCGGCAGGATGGTGGGCAGCCTGCGGGCGAGCATGGTCTTCCCGGCGCCGGGGGGGCCCATCATCAACAGGTTGTGCCCGCCGGCCGCGGCGACCTCCAGGGCGCGCTTGGCGTGCTCCTGCCCCTTCACGTCCTGCAGGTCCAGGGCGTAGTGGGCGGCCTGGGTGAACTCCTCCTGCAGGTCCACCTTGAAGGGCTCGGGGGTCAAACGGCCCTCGAGGAGCTCCGCCGCCTGGGCCAGGGTTTCCAGGGAGAAAATGTCGAGACCGTCCACCAGGGCGGCCTCCTTGGCGTTATCCTTCGGCACGATGAGCGCCTTGAACCCCTCATCCCGCAGCGCCACCGCGATGGGGAGGATGCCGTGCACCCCGCGCAGTGTGCCGTCCAGGGAAAGCTCGCCGACCACGGCAATCCGGTCGCGACGGACGGCCACCATCTGCCGGGTGGCGATCAAAACGGCCAGGGCGATGGGCAGATCGAAGGACGGGCCTTCCTTCTTCGTGTCGGCGGGGGCGAGGTTGACGGTGTAGGAGCCCGGGGCGAAGTCGTAGCCGGAATTGCGCACCGCCGCCCGGACGCGGTCCTTGGATTCTTTCACCGCCACGTCGGGCAGCCCAACGGTGAAGAAGGTGGAAAGGCCCGGCGATACGTCGGCCTCCACCTCCACCAGGTAGCCCTCGACACCTCGCACCGCCGCCGAGAAGACTTTGGCCAGCATCGGATTAAACCCCGCAAATAACGAATTGGAGCAATTTTACCAGAGCCCTGGGCTCGGGGCAAGGCAACGTAAAAACTCTGACACGGATGACAGTTTATGTCAGCGGCCCTCGGTAACGTTAATTATGTCATGACGTTGACCGCAGACATACGGATAACTAAACCGAGGAGGCCATGTGAACCACAAACTGGCTTTGGGCGTGACCGTCCGCCGTCACCGTCAGAGGCTCGGCCTCTCCCAGGAGCAGTTGGCGAAAAGGGCCGGCCTGCACCGGACCTACATCGGCAGCATCGAGCGCGGCGAGCGCAACATCACCCTGGTGAACATCTTACGGCTGGCCCAGGGATTGGAGATGGACATCGTCAAGCTCTGTGAGGATATGCTGGCGCAAAAAGACAGAACGGACCGGCACATCTCCTCGACTTTGGCGGGCCTGAGCCGGTAGGACGGAAAGTGCAGCACCGCGACGCGGACACGAATCTGGTGTTCGGCAGAACGGCCCCGCGGACCGAACGCAACCCAGATGAAAAAAAGCCCGGTCAGGCTTGATTAATTCGCAACAAGCCGCTAGAATGGTGGGTGAGATGTATTCTCATTTGGGAGGTCCGCCATGGCCATCCCCACCTACGAAGAGGCCGAGCACTCCTTGAGGAAGTACCTCGCCCTGCGCGGTCTCCGCTGCACCGTCGAGCGCCTCGCCATTCTCAAAACCGCCTGGGAGCACCAGGGTCACCCGAGCGCCGAGGAGATAGCCCGGGAACTGTCAAGGGGACCTCTGTACGTCAGTCGGGCCACCGTGTACCGAACCCTGGACCTCCTGGTGGAGACCGGCCTCTTGACCTGCTCCAGCCTCGGTGAGGGACACCGGCACTACGAGATTGGCGCCGAGCATCACGACCACCTGATCTGCCGCTCCTGCGGGCGGGTCATCGAAATTCGCAGCTCCGAAATGGAAAAGCTGCAGGACAGGATTTGCATGGAGAACGACTTCGAGAACGTCTCCCACTCCCTGGAGATAATCGGCTACTGCTCGCATTGCCGCAACGGAAGCAGGCACTAGCGGATTCCTGAGGCATTGAAAAAGGCGCTCCGGGCGCCTTTTTTCCAGTTACGCGATGTGGGATCTTGGCGAGGTTAGACAACTCCGTTTCTTTCGATGCACGGGCTCAAACGGGCGGGTGTGGACACCCGCCCCTACGTTCATACCCCGCAAATCTCACCCGCAGGGGCGACCGTCCACCTATCCCATCTTCTGGACCAGTTCCCGGGCCCAGTCCCGGGCCGTCTCCAGCTCCCGGTAATCCTGGTTCACCGAGATATCAACCCCCTCCTTTTTGGCTATCCCGGTCATGATCCCCTTGACGGGGAAGCGGTACTCCGCATAGTTCGCCACACCGGGGAAGGCGCCGATTGCGAGGGGGGCGAGGCCGGGAACCTTCTCCTTGACTTTATCGAAATACTCCCCGAAAACCTTCTGCTTCCCCTCCTCGGTCTGGGCGGCCAGGCAACAGAAGAAGACGGCGTGTCTCTTTCCCGCCTTCACCGCCCTCTTGGTCAGTCTTACGGCCGGTCCGAGCCACGTCCCCGCCCGGATGCTCCCCCCGATGACGACGAAATCGTAGAACGCGAGGTCTCTGACCTTCTGGGCCGGAAAAACGTCGGTCTCGTGCCCGGCCCGACTCAGCTCCTCGACGATTACCTCGGCGTAGGACTTAGTCGAGCCGTAGCCACTGGCGTAGCCGACCAGAACCTTCATCAGTCCTCCTTAAGCTCGCGCTGATCAGCGAACCGTCCGAACTCCGCGCGAATATCATGCGACGACCATGATATTCACCACGCCCCTCGCGGTTCACCCGGTTGGTTCAACCCGCCGCGCCTCTAATCCCTTCCGCCCGCCCCGCAAACCGACGATGAGCGCCGCCAACGCCACCGCAAACCCTACGCCCAGAGCCCACCAACTCACACCGTGGTATTTCCCCTCGACCAGAGTATTGGTCAGCATCAGCAGGGCGAAGACCGGGTAGACCAGCCAGATGGAACGTAGAAAAACCACGGCGGCCGTTAAGAGTAAACCCAAAAAGCCCATGATCAGGGCCGTCGCCGGGTCACCGAACAGGCCGTCCACCCAGAAGCCGAGGAAGCTTACCACCCCACCGGCGGCGACTGCGGTCAGTGTCCCCCCGAGACCCGACCCGAACCTTTTAAGTACCGTTAAAGGCACCAACCAGAAGCTGACCAGGGCCACGGCCAGGCTCATCGGCAGGAACAGCAACATGTATTTCAGGATTACCGTCCAGCCCGGGGGAGTTGCGAGCAGTTCCGTCAGCACGCCGGAACCCAGCAAACCCGCGCCCAGGGCGACTATCAGCAGCAGAGCGCCGACCCACGGTCTCCAACCCCGGCTGGGTTCGCGGAGTCGCAGGCCCGCTTTGCTTCCAACGTTCAGGGGCAGGAGGATACCCGACGCCGCGACGTAGAGCATCATGAACAGGGCCAGGCTCAGGGCTTCGGCCCATCCCTCCAGCGCCCGACCCAGCCACTGCAGCAGCCCCCAACTGGTCAGGTAGACGACGACCACCAGGGCCGTCCGTCCCCACCAGAAGCGTCTCTCCCCTTCGTTCATCGGCTCCTCCATGCGGAGAGCTGCGGTTTTCCGATTGACGAGAACAGCGGTGCGTCGGTTGCCCACGGAGGCCGCTGGAAAATTGTCGGGCAATGGTCTGCTCAAACGGCGTGCCGCCTCCAGGAGTCGGGGTCTCGGCTCACTGGACCACGATGGACACCAGCCGCCCGGGTACGACGATGAATTTCTTGAGAACTTTGCCGTCGGTGTAGCGTGCAATGTTTTCCATCCCGAAGACGGCATTGCGAATCTCGTCATCACCGGCCTCTGCGGAGACTGTTATCTGCCCGCGGATTTTTCCGTTTATCTGCACCGCCAGCATCACCGACTCCACCTCCAGGGCGCTGGAATCCCACTCGGGCCAGGGGCGGTCGTGGACCGACTCTTTTTCGCCGAAGCGCCCGTTCAGTTCCTCGCAGATGAAGGGGGCGATGGGTGCCAGGACGTCCACTAGGTCGCGCAGGCAGGCGGCGACCACCGTGTGCGCCCCGTCGGGGATGCCCCCAGCTGTTTCCAGGGCGTATATGTCGTTGACCAGCTCCATGGCCGCCGCGATGGCCGTGTTGAAGTGGATGCGCTCGATGTCCTCGGTGAACTTCTTCACCGTGGCGTGGCGTTTGCGGTGCAACTCACGGAGCGCCCCGGAGAGCGACGCGGGGGCGTAATCGAAGCTCGTCAACCGCCACCGGCCGTCGAAGAGCCGCCAGACGCGGCCCAGGAAGCGGTACACCCCCTCCACTCCCTCCTCGGTCCACTCCATCTCCTTGTCGGGCGGCGTGGCGAAGAGGGTGAACATCCGCCCCGTGTCGGCGCCGTAGCGCCCGGTGATGTCCTCGATGCCCACCGTGTTGCCCCGGCTCTTGCTCATGGCCTTTCCGCCCAGGGTCACCATGCCCTGGGTAAAGAGGCGGGTGAACGGCTCGGAGAAGGATAGCAACCCCGCGTCGCGCAGCGCCTTGGCGAAGAAACGGGCGTACATCAGGTGCATGATGGCGTGCGTGATGCCGCCGATGTAGGTGTCCACGGGCAGCCAGCGGTCCACGGTTTTTTTGTCGAAGGGCCGGTCCGTCGGTTGGCTGGCGTAGCGCAGGAAGTACCAGGAGCTGTCCACGAAGGTGTCCATTGTCTCGACCTCGCGCCGCCCCGGGCCGCCGCACTTCGGGCACTTCACGCGGACCCAGTCCTCCGCCTCGGCCAGCGGCGGGTGGCCCTTGGGCCGGAAGTTCACGATGCGGGGCAGGAGCACCGGCAGGTCGTCGTAGGGCACGGGAACCACGCCGCACTTCTCGCAGTGGATAAGGGGGATGGGCGTGCCCCAGTAACGCTGGCGCGAGATGCACCAGTCGCGCAGGCGGTAGTTCACCCGCCGGCGGCCGTAGCCCCCGGCCTCCATCATGTCGGCGATGCCGTCCACCGCCTCGGCGGACGTCCGGCCGTCGAAGGGGCCCGAGTCGGCCAAAATCCCAGGCAGGACATAGGCGTCCGTCATCGTGTCGGCCGTCAGGATCTCCCCGGGGGGCATGACGACCGGCAGAATTTCCAGGCCGTACTTCCTGGCGAAGGCGAAGTCGCGGGTGTCGTGGGCCGGCACGGCCATGACGATGCCGGTGCCGTACTCCAACAGGACGTAGTTGGCCACCCAGACGGGCACCCGTTTCCCGTTGACGGGATTGACCGCGTGGCGCCCGGTGAAGACACCTTCTTTTTCCGTCTCGTCGGCGGCGCGCAGGAAGCGGTCCTGGTTCAAAACCCGGTCCACGAAGGCGCCGACCTCGGCCTCCCGCTCCGTCCCCGCGACCAGGCGCCGCACCAGCGGGTGCTCAGGGGCCAGCACCACGTAGGTCATCCCGTAAACGGTGTCCACCCGGGTGGTGAAAACTCCGAAGGGCTCGCCGAAGCCTTCGACGCGCAGGTCGAACTCGACCCCCTCGGAGCGGCCGATCCAGTTCCGCTGCATGGTCCTCACCTCGGCGGGCCAGTCCTCCAGGATGTCCAGATCGTCCAGGAGCTCCTGGGCGTAGTCGGTGATTTTGAAGAACCACTGTTCCAGGACCTTCTGCGTCACCTCGTCCTTACACCGCTCGCAGCGGCCGCCCACGACCTGCTCGTTGGCCAGCACCGTCCGGCAGCTCGGGCACCAGTTGGCGGAGCTCTCCTTGCGCTCCACCAGCCCCATCTCGAACAATTTCAGGAACAGCCACTGGGTCCAGCGGTAGTAGTCCGGCTTCGAGGTGTCCACCTCGCGGTCCCAGTTGTAGGGGATGCCGATCCGCCGCATGGCCTGCTTGAAGGAGGCGATGTTCGCCCGCGTCCACTCGTCGGGGTCGGTGCCGTGTTTGATGGCGGCGTTCTCCGCGGGCAGCCCGAAGGCGTCCCAGCCCATGGGGTGCAGCACCTCGTACCCACGGCGGTGGCGGTAACGGGCGATGACGTCCCCGATGGAGTAGTTACGGGCGTGGCCCATGTGGAGCGTCCCCGAGGGGTAGGGGAACATGTCCAGGACGTAGTATTTGGGCCTTTGGCCGATGAGGGGGCGATCGGGGCGCGCGAAGCGGCAGAAACCCGTGTCCCAACGGTCCAGCCACTTAGCTTCCACGTCTTTGGGCCTGTACGGCTCGGTCATAGAAAAACTCCTCAAGTCTGCGACGGCGAAGCAGTAATCTACAGCGGTAGTAAAAAACCCGCGTCCAGTGGCGCGGGTCTCGTGTAGAACGTTATCCCGCTACCCTTGCCGCCTTTCCAAGGCGAGAGTAAGCGGGCTCACCGAAGACGAATGGTGCGCTCCGTGACGACGCTCGCGGTACATCTGGAAACGGTTCTCCATCATCATCGGTAACTCCCGAAAACCTCCGGCAAACGGCCGGTGAAACGAAGCGAAGCGAGTTATGCCCCGGTAAAATATAGGTCACGGTCCGGCGTTTGTCAAGCCGATCCGCCCCGACCCGCGGGCGGGGCCTGCTTCTCCTCCTCGTAGATGAGGATGGCGCCGCAGTTCTCGCAGAACTCGAGGGTTTCTCCACGACGCACCAACAGGGCTCTACCGCTGGGAACGGTGACGTGGCAGGATTGGCACACTCCGCCCAGCATCTTGGACACGGCGTTCAGGTTGTGACGCTGGTAGAAGCGCTGGTAGTGGACAAGAAGATCGCGTTTGATCTTGTCCTTCATTTCGTCCTTGCCCGTGGCGATCTGTTCCAGCTCCATGCTGATCGCGCGGATCTCGTCGTCGGACAGACCCTCGTTGCGTAGATCCTCCAGGGCGTGGCCCAGGCGGTGTAGCAGGTGATCCATTTCTTGCAGCTTAGCCACCAGACGCAGCTGCTCTCTCAAGACACCCCCTTACCCTTAAGAGCGGTTTGATTCTAAGGTCGGCGCGGAAAAAAAGCAAGCGGCACAGTAAAATCCACTCTTGACGATAACGGTTTTTTAGGGTATTTTTAAACGTGGTGGGTAGTATATACGCTAATTTTGAAACGCCCGGCGAGCGCATCAATTTTATAAATACGCACCCGCCGTCTGAACACACTCGAAATTCGGGCTATAATTACTTCGAAAACAAACCAACCCACCGGAAATCGAACGACCCCTCGGCGTTTACCGAGATGAGGTCACAAGTGCTACGGGGGCTTGAAATGCGAAGGATGCTGTTAACATTACTGGTCGTACTGACCTTCTCTCCGGCGTTAGCCAACATCAGCGTTTTCTCCGACACACAAAACCCCCTGGCCGCCCAATCCGAGTCCCGTCCGGCGGGTTGGGTCTACGTCCCCGAGGTTATCTTCTGCGGGGCCCGCATGTTCCTCGCCGCGGCCCAGTACTCCCACACGGATCTGTGGGGGTATGATTTCTACGCCAACGACCAGGCGCTGCGGCTGGTGTACAACTGCATGACCTACCTCCTCGACCCCGATGCCCAGAGCGTTACCTCGGGGACCATTGGCTGCATGGGCGAGTTCGGTATACCCAACGGGCTCCAGGAAGGGTATCCCCCCTTCCCGCCCTGGGACATTGATTTTATGCAGTATCTGGAGGACAACCTCTCCGGCGTGGGCTGCACCTTCGATCTGGTCCACATCACCGGCAACGACCCGCTGGTGGACGCCGGGCAACCCCTCTACGACATCGTCATGATCGGCGATGAGTGGGTAGAAAACCGGCTCCACACCCGCAGCGAGTACTCGACCTACGTCGGCCTCGGCGGCAAGCTGATCCTCGCGGGGACCTGGAACGATGTGCCCGATCCCTCCGGCATGCAGCTCGCGTTCCTCCCGAAAAACACCATCTGGATCAAGCGGTTCAGCGTCTTCGAATTCCTTCTCCCCGCCGAGGACCCCTCGCATCCCATCGCCAAGAACATCAACAACCCAGCCTGGTGGTACGCCACGTACGAACTGCTGGGAATGGTGATCAACCCCCACAACTTCAACAAAATCGTTGACTACGACGAAGAGTACTACACGAAGATTTTCTCCAATCCGCCCGGCTACCCCGACAGCCCGACCACCCTCGTCCTCGGTGGTCAGTGGATTGAAGAAGATAGCGTCACCGAAACGAGCTGGGGGTCCATTAAGGCGCAGTTCTAGACTTCTCACGTAACACGGCGGACCGCGGTCCGCCGTTTTTTTTAGGGATCACCACTTCAATTCGGACCAGCACGATGTTGAGACGACCGCTAACGATCTGTCAGCACACTTTTAAAAGAAGAGATGCTGAATGTAAAAGGTGTATGGCGGCCCTTCCACGGGCCGCCGAAAAGGGCGGGGATTACCTTCGGTCGCAGATACCCATCCCCGCCGCCCCCCTCCCCGGCCCGTGCCTCGCAGACTCCCTCAGAGTGGGAAGGGGGAATAGGGCAGCCCTCGCCACATCGGCCACCCTCCGCGGGCCCGAGCACTACCAGCCCACCGGCTCCCCTCCGTCCAGAATCACTTCGCCGTCCACCTCCAGGGTGGGTCCGCGGACGATTCCGTCCAGGTGGCTCGCCACGCTCACCCTACCCCCGAAGGTCGAGTTGTCGCCGAGGGCCACGTGGCAGGTGCCCAAAACCTTCTCGTCCTCCAGGACATTCCCGGAAACCGTCGCCGTCTCGTTGGTACCGATTCCCAGCTCGGCCACGTTGCGGGCGTCCCACCCGTAGGGCGTGATGAGCCTCTCCAGTTCCTCGGCCTCCTCGCCCCCCCCGGATTTCAACCACCGACCCGTCGGTCACCACCAGCTCGATGTGGTCGGTCAGGAGTCCCACGCCGGCCATGGAGCCGTCCACGACCAGAAGGCCCACCGCTGTGCCTTCCACGGGCGCCACGTAAACCTCACCCGCGGGCAGGTTGGCGAAATCTCCCGGCCGGTGATTGATGCCGCCGTCGGCGTGAAAGGTCCGCCCCTCGATGGAGAAAGTGAGGTCCGTCCCGGCGGGGGTGCCGAGCCTGACCCGGCTCTTCCCGCCGAGTACGCCGAGCAGACGCTCGTTGCGCCGCTCTATCTCGTCATAATCCGCGACGAGGGTGCGGCCCATAACCTCGGGAGTTATGGTGGGCAGGCTGGCGATTCTCGCCCCCGCTCGGGTGGCGGCCAGCCGCGCTGCGGTGTGGCTGAGACTTTTGCTGGTGGGCATGAGAATCACGTCGGCCCCCAGCATCGCCCGGGCCACGGCCTCCGGCGGCTCCTCGCCGTGGCTCCCCCGGGGCGTCATCTCCAGAATGAGCGGCTCGGCCCCCGCCGCGAGGCAGGGGGAGGAGAAGAGGGGACCGAAGTCGCGCTGGGGTGTGTCCACCACGATCAGCACCGACTCGCCCGCCTTCACGCCCATACACCTGAGGACGGCGATTTCGGCGGCCTTCTTCAGCTCGGCGGTTATCATCGGCTCCTCTCGGGCTGGGGTTCAACGTCAGAGGGTTCGCAGTAGTCTATCCCTTCGATTTGGGCCTGACCCCTCCCCCCTCCCACCAGGGCAGCACCATGGGGTCGGAGAATAGATCGTGGAAGGCGCCCCGGTGGTCCACCCCCCGCATCCCCGTCCGGACCGTCTCCGGTTGTCGGTCCGGTGGGATACCGAGCACCGACCAGAGCTCGTCCACGCGTAGGGAGGGTACGGAGGGCTCGAACCAGAGGGAAAATTTTAAAAGTCCCCCGCGGATCTGCAAATCGAGTAGCGAAGCCCTGACCTCGAACTCCTTCGATTCGCCGTCCTTGACCCGGGTGACGAGGAGCTTTTTCTGGGTCAGAACCTGCGCTATTTTTTCGGAGAAACCCTCCGGGGGCCTCTTGAAGCCGGCCAGGTACTCGGCCACACGGACGCACTCGGAGAGCTTCGGCGCCCCGGGGCGCAACTCCACCGCCCGCTTGACCGAAACCCCCGGCGGCAGGCTGCGGTTCAGGCTCTCGACGAACACCTTTTCGGAGAACCAGGTGGCCAGCTCCACCTCGGCCACCTCGGCCCTGCTCTCCACGCCCAGGGGGAGGGGCAGGGCCACGACCAGCCGCGGCTGGGGGTTGAACCCCGAGGACATCCGCAGGGTGTACCCGGCCCGGCGGATGGACCGCGCCAGGAGGTTCTTCAATTCCAGGTGTCCCAGGAGCGAGGCGGGCCAGATTTTCTCGAACTCGAACCTCACCCGGACCTTGAGGGGCGGCTCGGGGAGGTTGGGCTCCGGCGGGTAGAGCATCAGGCGCTCGAGCTCCCCCTCCAGCGCGCCGAGGGTGCCGGGCTCGCACAGCTCGGGCTCCACCCCGCACACGTTGCACCCGGACCGGCGGCAGTCCAGGGAAATTTTTCCCTCCATCGCCCGGGCGCGCTCCTCCAGGAGGTAGGTTTTATGGACCAGGTTGTTCACGCAATCCCAGGGCAGGCGGGCGTCGAGGGGGAGCTCCCGGTTGGCGTACTCCTCCAGGCTCAGACCGGCCGCGGCGAAGGACTCACGCCAGCGTCCGAGGTCGAAGAATTCGTCCCAGGCGTCGAAAACCGCCCCGCGCCTGTGCGCCTCCAGAATCGCCCGGCTCACCCGCCGGTCGCCCCGGGTCAGGGCGGCCTCGACCAGGGCCATCCGTGGGCTGTTCCATTTGATATTTATCTTCCGGTGCCGCAGGTCGCCCTGCAGGCGGGCCAGCTTCTCCTCCAGCTCCGCGAGGGACGTTTGGGCGGCCCACTGGAAGGGGGTGTGCGGCTTCGGGATGAAGGGGGAGAGGGCGACGTTGACCATCTGCTTTTTGCCGGAAACCTCCGCGCAGCGCCGCGACAGGGCGATTAGGGCCGCCAGGTCCTCCCCGGTCTCCGTGGGCAGCCCGAACATGAAGTAGAGCTTGAGCGTGGTGAAGCCCGTCTCGAATATCCGCCGGGCCAGTTGCACCACCTCGTCGTTGGTGAAATGGGGCTTGTTGATGACCTCCCGGAGTCGCTCGCTCCCGGCCTCGGGGGCGATGGTCAACGAGCCCAGCCTCCGGCCCGACAGGAGCCACTCGAGCCGGATGACCGCCTCGCCCACCCGCAGGCTGGGGAAGCTGATCGAGGGCCCGCGGTGTCCGAACTCGGTCAGCACCCGCTCCACCAGACGGGCGAGCCCCCGCCAGTCCGTTGACGAGAGGCTGGACACGTTGGCCTCGTCGTAGCCGGTGAGCCGGAGCTGGCGCACCAGCTCGTCGAAGACCTCGTCGGCCTCCAGGGAGCGGACGGGACGGTAGATCATCCCCGCCTGGCAGAAGCGGCAGCCGCCCGTGCAGCCGCGCATCACCTCCAGGGTGACCCGGTCGTGGACGATGTCGGTCCCGGGGACCAGGGGGCTTTCGATGTGGGGATCGAGGCCGGCCAGTCGCCGATCCACCGCCGCGGAGCCCGGGTCGGGAACGAGCTGACCGGTGGCGTCCTCGGTGCCGATGCGAATCCGGTTCGGCAGGTAAACCCCGGCGCAGCGGCCGAGTTCCTCGAGGGCGGCACGCTTGTCGAAACCGGCATCGCCTCGGGCACCCGCCACCGCCCGAACCAGCTCGGGGAGGAAATCCTCCGTCTCCCCCACGAAGCCGGCGTCCACGAAGTCCGCCAGCGGCTCGGGGTTGGTCGTGCAGGGGCCGCCGACGATCACCAGCGGCGGGCCGTCCCCGCGCTCTGCGGCGGTGAGGGGTATCCCCCCCAGCTCCAGCATTTTCAGAAAATTCGTGTAGGATAGCTCGTAGCCGAGGGTCACGGCCACGACGTCGAAGGCGTGGAGGGGTCGTCTCTGCTCCAGGGAGAAGAGAGGGAGGCCGCGGCGGACGAGGGCCTCCTGCATGTCCGTCCAGGGCAGGAAACAGCGGTCGCAGGCGGCGTCGGGATTCCGGTTGAGCCGGTCGTAGATTATCCGCCCCGCCAGATTGCTCATCCCGATCTCGTAGGTGTCGGGAAAGCACCAGCAAACGTTGACGAGGCCGGCGGGGTTCTTGCGGTAGGCGCCCCACTCGCCGCCGACGTAGCGTGCCGGCCGCTCCACCGACAGGAGCATCCGGGAAAAATCCTCGTCCTTGAGCAAGGGCGCCTTTCTGGAAAGGGCGGGGGATGGACCCACGCCCTTGTCTCACGGGATCGTCGTTTCCTGACTGACCGGAATCGCCTCGGTTGGGCGAATCGGCGGACCGTCACCGGCGAAGGGTGCCGCGGACGGGGTTACGTGGGACCGGCGGGAACGGCCCACCCGACCGTCCCCCGACGTGCTCTTCGAGCAGCCCGCCCGGTTCGCATGCGCCTTCCACCGGCTCTAAACGTCTGAACCAGGGAACTTGTCCGGCGGCCTAGCGGGCGATGACGATCCGGCTCGTCCGGACGCCGCAGTCGGTATCCAACTTCAAGAGGTACACGCCGCTCGGCAGCCCGGTCGAATCGAAAGCGACCTCGTGGCGCCCCGCGGTGTACTCGCCCCCGGCCGCAACGGCCACCCGACGGCCGGCGAGATCGTAAAGATTCAGAGCCACTTGAGCGGTCCGGGGCAAACTAAAGGCCACGCTGAACCCTCCCGTCGCCGGGCAGGGCCAGGGCGCGGACAGGGCCAGGGGGGCGGCGCTCTCCCGCCAGTCCACCCAGGACGAGAGGTAGCTCTGCCTGGAACCGTCGGAGGAAAGGGTCTCCATGCGGTAGCGGTAGCTGCCGGGGGAGGCGGGCCGGTCGAGGAACCGTCCCCGGGGTTCGAGCTCGTTCGAGTGCAGCTTCACCTCGCCGAGACCGTCATCGCGGTAGAGCTCGATACCCAGCACGTCGCCCTCGACGGACCAGGTGACGAGCACCCCGTCCCCGTCGGGAACGGCGGTGAGCTCGACCACCGGCGCGTCGGAGTTCCCGAGCTTGTACAGGAGCCAGCCGTTCGGGTCGAAGACGACCCGTGAGATGGCGGCGGGCACGGAGAAGGCCTGTTCGTCCACCCGCTGGTCATCGTCGAAAACCACGTCCACCGTGCCATCCACGGTGACGAGCTGGAGGTCCACCGGGGTGACGAAGACTTCGGGGGTTATTCCGTCGGAGGAGTCCTGCATCTGGGAGAGCCGGATATGGCACATCCAGCCGTTCGGGGTCTGTTCGCTCCAGACGACAACGTCGTACTCGGGGTAACCGGCCTTGTAGACCCACTGGTCGAAGAAAGTATCCAGGGAGCCGGGACCGCCGTAGTAGTCCTCGGCCACGGCGATGAGCTCCTCGGTGGTGACGGTGCCCGAGTCGTCGTCGGAGACGTACTCCCGGAGCATGTTCAGAAAAGTATTGTCGTCGCCCCGGTGCCGGAGCATGTGCAGCACCCACGCCCCCTTCTTGTAGACGGTGGTGCCGAAGAGGAAGTCGGGGTCGTAGACCGGGTAGCGGTAATAGGAATCCTCGTTGAAGTACTGGACCTTGAACCCCGCCATGTAGTTGCGAAGCCCCTCCGCTCCACCGATGTGCTCGGCCCAGAACGCCTCCACGTAGCTGGCGAACCCCTCGTTGAGCCAGATGTTCGCCCAGGTTTCGCAGGTGATCCAGTCGCCGAACCACTGGTGCCCCAGCTCGTGGACGACCACCCAATCCCAGGTATGGTCGCCGATGATGAAACCGGAGGAGTAGGTGGTCGTGGTGGTGTGCTCCATTGCCCCGCCGATCTCGGTTATCATGTGACCGAAGCGGGGGTACTTGTAGTCGGTGAAAAGCCCCGAGTTGAACTCGACCATCTCCGGGGCGATGGAGAGGTCCTCCTCGGCCTCGGGTGCGTGTTCCCAATAGACCCAGTTGTCCACGTGCTGGGGACCCTGACCGATGTCGAAGGTATCGTAGAAGAAGTAGTAGTCGCTGGCGGCCATGGCCACCAGGTAGGTCGGCATGTCGAAGTCGGCCTCCCAGTTGAAGGTCTTCGTGCCGTCGCCGTTATCCACGGTGGACATCAGCTCGCCGTTGGAGGCCACCAGCCAGTCGTCGCGGACGGTGTAGCTCTGGTTGCAGGAGAACCGGTCGTCGGGTGAGTCGTAGCAGGGGAACCAGCCGCTCGAGTCGTAGGGCTCGGTGAAGGTGTGGATGATGCCGCCGTTGGCCGTGTCGGCGTACATGCCGTAGGGGGGGATGCCGGAGTACTCGATGACGATCGTGAACCTATCCCCGATGTCGAAGGTCCGGTCGAGGGTTATGGTGAGGATGTCCCCGGAGCGCTCAAAATCGAGGTACAACTGGTCGCGGAGGACTGCACCGACGGTGAGCTCCTCGGCCAGCTCCATCTCGACGAAGTGGAGGCCGTTTTCGGTGGATTTCAGGGTCCAGGCGGCGGTGCCGTCCAGGGTGCACCACACGGGCTCGATGTCGCCGAAATACTTCAGGGTCAGGCTCAGGTCCAGGTTTTCCTGGTCGAAATCCGCGCCCGCCCGTTCCGGTTCGCCGCGCTGGACGGCCTTCGCCGCGGCGGTGGCCTTGGCCGCCGCCTCCAGGGCCGCGGCATCGAAATAGGGGTCCAGCGTCGGTGGAACGTGGGCCGAAACCCCGAAGGCCGAGAGAACGAAGACCATCAGGAAAATGCGCATCGTGAACTCCGATTTTTAACTGCCGCACTTCTACATACCCATGTTCGCATAAAAAACGCCCCGCCGCAAGGGATGGGGTGGGGCGGGGGGATGCCCGACCGTCAACCGACCAGTTTACCTTCCCGTACGACGAAGCGACCGCCCACTAGGACCGCCGCGGGTCTGCCTTTCAGCCGCGCTCCGTGGAAGGGGTTGTTGCGCCCCTTGCTGGCGAAAGCCTCCACGTCCACCGTCCACTCACGCGCCAGATCCCAGACGGTCACGTCGGCGGGGTAGCCCGGGGTCAGGGAGCCGAGGGCGAGCCCCAGGACCTTGGCCGGCGCGGTGGTCATGGCCCGGACGAGGCGTTCCAGGGGGAGCTCGCCGGTGAGGACCAATCCGGTGTAGAGGGCGGCGAAGGCCGTCTCGAGGCCGGCGATGCCGTCGGCGGCCCGGGCGAACTCGGTCTGCTTCTCGGCCACGGTGCAGGGTGAGTGGTCGCTGGCGATGACGGAAATGGTCCCGTCCGCCACCGCGCCAACCAGGACCCTCCGGTCGGCGTCGGTTCTCAGGGGAGGGGAGACCTTGGCGTTCGTGTCGTATCCCTCGCAGGCGGCGCCGGTCAGGAGCAGGTTGTGGGGCGTCACCTCGGCGCTCAGGGGAACGCCGCGCTCGCGGGCGTACCGGATGATGTCCACGGTGTCGGCGCTGGATACGGGGCTCAGGTGGACGGGGCATCCCAGGGAATCGGCTAAGATGACCTCGCGGGCGGCGATCACCTCCTCGGCCACCGAGGGGACGCCGGGCAGACCGAGCTCGGTGCTCGTCCGCCCCTCGTGCATCACCCCGTCGGCGGCGAGTTCCGGGTCCAGGGGGAAGCTGAGAACGGGGAGCTCGAACATCCGCGCGTAGATGAGCGCGCGGCGCATGACGGCGGCGTCGGCCACGGGGTGGTCATCGTCGGAAACGGCCAGGGCTCCGGCGACGGCCAGCTCGCCCAGCTCGGCCAGTTCCTTCCCCGCCATGCCCTTGGTCACCGCGCCGATGGGAAAGACCCGCACCACGCCGTCCCGGGCGGCCCGACGGCGGATGAACTGCACCACCGTCTGGTTGTCCATCACCATTTCCCGCGTGCTGCGGCAGGCGACGGCGGTGTAGCCCCCCAGGGCGGCGGCCCGGGTGCCGGTGGCGATGGTCTCCCGGTCCTCGCGGCCGGGCTCGTTCAAGTGGACCTTGGTATCCAGGAGCCCCGGCGTAACCAGAAGACCCGAGCAGTCGAGGACCTCCGCGCCCTCGGCGGCGACGTCCCGCCCCACCAGGGCGACGAGGCCCTTCTCGATCAAGATGTCGGCAGGTGAGTCCAGGTCGTTGGCCGGGTCCAGAACCCGCCCGCCTTTCAAGAGCAGCGCCTTCACGCCACCCCCTTCCCCATCGCAAGGAGGTAGAGCACCGCCATGCGGACGGTGACCCCGGCGGCTATCTGCCGCTGGAGGTGGGGACGGGCACGCTCGGCCACGGTGGCGGTGACCTCCACCCCGCGGTTGATGGCCCCGGAGTGCAGGATCATCACGTCGGGCTTGGCCAGCGCGAGCCGCTCGGTGTTCAGGCTGTAGAAGCGGGAGTACTCCCGGAGGCTGGGCAGGAGCTTGTCGTTTCCGTAGTCCAGGCTGACGCGGGTGGTGATGATGACGTCGGCCGCGTCCACCGCCTCCTCGACGGTGTGGAAGACCTGGCAGCCGAACTCGGAGAGCCCCTCGGGAATCATGGTGCTGGGGGCGCCCACGGCGACCTGGGCCCCCAGCTTGACCAGGCAAAAAAGGTCGCTCTTGATGGCCGAGGCGTGGCGGATGTCACCCAGCAGGGCGACCTTCAGCCCCTCGATCCGCCCCCGGGCCCGGCGGATGGTGTAGGCGTCCACCAGGGCCTGGGTCGGGTGCTCGTGGGCCCCGTCGCCGGCGTTGATGACGCTGGCCTCGACGTTGCGCGCGAGCTGCACCGGCGCACCGGCCAGATGGTGCCGCACCACGATGATGTCCACCCCCATGGCCTGGAGGGTCAGGGCGGTGTCGGTCAAGGTCTCGCCCAGGGCGCTGGGGAGCTGGCCGATGTTGATCAAATCGGCGGAAAGGGCTTTGCAGGCCCTCTCGAAGGATATGCGCGTCCGGGTGGAGGGGGTGTAGAAGAGGTTAGCGACTATCTTGCCCCGCAGGGCGGGCAGCTTCTTCACCGCCCGGGTGGAGACCTCCTCCAGCTTGGCCGTCTGGTCGAGAATCAGCTCGATCTCGCCGACATCGAGCTCGCGGATACCCAACAGGTCTTTGCTCTTGAGCATTTTACGTCACCCGTCTGCGCCGGTAGAGGAATACGCCCGGCTCGGGGTCGTCCAGCCGCACCAGGACCAGCTCTCCCGGGGCGGGCGTCACGCGGAGGCCCACGTAGTCCGGCTGGAGGGGAAGCTCCCTCCCCGGCCGCTCGGCGACGACGACGAGGCGTATCGCCTTGGGACGGCCGAAGTCTATGAGCTCGTCAATGGCGGCCCGGACGGTCCGGCCCGTGTAGAGGACGTCGTCGGCCAGGAGCACCACAACGTCGTCGAGGGGGAAGTCAATCTCCGTGGCGCCGACCTCTGGCAGGTAGCCCAACCGGTGGATGTCGTCCCGGTAGAGTGTGATGTCCACGAACCCGAGGGGGACCGGTGCCCCCTTCAGCTCGGTGAGCCTTTCGGCCAGGAGGTGGGCGATCCTCTCGCCGCCGGCGCGCACCCCTACCACGGCGAGGTCCGGCTCTTTAGCGAACTCCCGCGCCACCCGCTCCACCAGGTCGTCGAGGAGTTTTTCCAACCGGGCGCCGTCGGCGACGACCGCGGTCTGAATCAGTTCCTGGCTCTTCTCGGCCATGTACACCCTTCGTGGCGAGTCGGTACGCGGATAATACCTCGCTGCCCCCTCGCGGCCGTCGGCGCTCTCGTGTCGGTTCAGTCTGCGGTTAAGGAATCACCAGCCCTCTTCGCGGCCGTCGGCGCTCTCGTGTCGGTTCAGTCCGCGGTTAGGGACCTCACCAGCCCTCTTCGCGGCCGTCGGCACCCCGCCGTCATTCCTCGCCGGTTATCTCCACCAGCCGCCGGTAACCCTCGCCCGCGAGGCGGAAGGTTTCACTCTCGGGCTCCAGGCTGGCGCTGGCGAGGGCGGTTTTATAGGCCTCCCGCGCCGCGACGAGGTAGAAGTAGGTCCGGTCGTTGATGGCGAAGTAGGCCTGTTTTATCTCCTCGTCGGACGCGCCGCCGGTGATGACGACGTCCTGGAGCATTTCTCCGAATTCCTCGAAAACCCGGGCGGCCTTGAGCTGGGCCTCGGCCACCAGGGCCGGCTCACCGAAGGACGCCGCGCCCGAGAAGCCGCGGGCGGCCCGGTCCATCAGCGCCGTTTTACGCTCCAACTGCGCCCTGACCTCGGTCAGGTCGCCGCCCACGGTCACGCCCATGTAATCGTGAAAACCGTTCTCCCCATAAACGTAGTAGGCGTGGGCGATGACGGGGCTGCCGTAGCGGTTGACCGCCTTCCGGGAGTGCTCCTGGACGGCCCGGGTGTAGAGCTCGAGGGCCCCCTCGGAGTCACCCCCGCCCTCGGCCATAAGGCCCAGGGCGGCGTAGGCCTCGCCGACCCAGATGTAGAACGCCGGGTCGTCGGTGTGGCGCGCGATGAACCGGTCCAGGCCGTCGGCATCGTCGGCGTTAATCGCCTCGCGCAGGGGGACGAGCTCCGCCTCGGGGTTGTTATCGTACCGATTCTCCAACTCGCGAAAATATTCCCGTGCCCGGGGCCAGCCGACCGCCGTCTCGGCCATCAGCCCGGCGCGGAACAGGGCGGCGGGAGCCAGGTCGTCGTCGGGGTAATCCGCAGCCAACCGGGCGTATTCCGCCTCGGCCGCCGCGGGGTCTTTCAGCCAGAGCTGGAAGATGAGCCCCCGCCGGTAGAGGGCCGCCACTGCAACCTCGTGCTCCGGATACCTCTCGATCAGGTCGGCGTAGGATTCCAGCACCCGGTCCAGCTTTTCCCGCGACACGGTGTCGAGGAAAACGGCGGGGATCTGCGGCACCTCGCCCTCCAAGGCCAGAACCCGGTGGTACTGCGCAACCTTGGAGTTGGAGGACCACCGTTCGGCCAGCTCCGGCTCCTTCTTCGGGTCCACCATGTCGCAGGCGCGCAGGTACATCTGCCGGGCCTTGTCGTAGAGACCGGCGTCGAAGGTCTGGTCCCCCAGCCGCGCCAGGAGCGACGCCTGGCTGACGCGGCGCGCTTGGGCGTCCAGCTCCGGGTGGTACTCGGTGAGGAAGCGGCCAAAAAACTCCTCTGCCCGGTCGTCCTCCCCGACGCGGTAGAGCAGCTC
>DATKYS010000078.1 GCA_035528375.1 bacterium | reverse complement strand
CCTTTCAGTATCAAAATCCCCACCACGATCAGCGCCACCCCGAGCCAGCCCGGGATCGAGGCCCAGAAACCGATCCACAGCGGCAGGCCCATGAATGTGCAGCCCAGGAAGCACGACAGCCCGATGAGGAAGAGGATGAGGCCGGAGATGAAGTATTTCGTCGCCCGCTCCCGGGGCGTTTTTTTCTTCCGCTCGATGTCGGTCAGCCAGTCGGGCGGCGTGATGCCCTGGCGCAGCGCCTCCATCCTCTCCTCGTGCACGAGCTTCTTGCGCCGGAAGTCAAGCCAGATGGCCAGCATCCCGATGCCGATCCCCATGAAGACCGCGGTGAACCCCACTACATCCATGAAAGCCCCCGTCCGCTGTATTCGCCTCGCACCCTTGGATACGCCCCGGTCGGGACCGGTTTCGCTCACGCGCTACTTCGTTTCACCTTGACGATACTACCACATCGTCCTACCATTGGAAAATTGAGTCAGACACCGGTAAAAGCGCCGAAACCGATACGGCCTTTTTTGTATCAAAGGGTTTGAGGGCCGTTTCATTTGGAGACGGAACGCGAACAGGAACTGATTCGCCGGGCGATAGAGGGTGACGAGAACGCATTCGCCGAGCTGGTGCACGCCACACAGGATTTAGTTTACACGTGCTGTTACCGCGTCCTGCGCGACCCCCGGGCGGCCGAGGAGGCGGCGAACGAGGCCTACCTGCGGGCCTGGCGCGGTCTGGCCGGTTTCCGCTTCCAGGCGAAATTCTCCAGTTGGATATTCCGCATCGCCCACAACGCCGCGGTGAGGATGGCGACCCGGCGGCGCCTGGAAACGGTCTCCATGGACGACAGGGAGCACCCGGGACTGGCTCAGGCGGCCGTGGAGGAGCCCTCGGTGGAGCGCAGGTTGGAGGCGGACGCTGAGATGGTGCTCGTCCGCGGGCTTCTGGGCGAACTGCCCGAGAACGAGCGCCGGGCCATCGAGCTGGCGTACCTGGAGGGCGTGGATTACCGAGACGCCGCCGCGGCCCTCGGGTGTCCCGTGGCCACCCTCAAGACCTGGGTCCACCGGGGGAGGAAGAAGCTGCGGGAGCTATACATCGAGCGGACGGGTGATTCGTTCGGGGTTGCCGGGTAAGACCGGTTTGGGCTATGCTTTACGGGGGGTGACGATGGACGCCGACGAGCTGAGGGATTTTTTAGCCCAAAGTAGTCGGTCGAGCGGGGAAGGGGGAGCAGCGGTAATATGGACGCCGACGAGCTGAGGGAACTCTTCGACCGATACGCGGCCGGTGAGCTTTCTCCCGAGGAGCGGGAGGCCTTCCTCCGCGCCCTGGAGAGGGTGCGGCGTAAGGTCGAGGGCGTCGAGGAGCGGGTCGGCCGGCTGGAAGGGGAGATTTCCGACCGGGTGGACCGGGCCCTCTCCCGGTTGGAGCGGTTCGACGCCCCCGATTCGACTGGTGGAATCGAGGGGCGGGTGGACCGGGCCGTGGAGAAGCTGGACGCCGGGCTCGCCGAGGGCGGGGAAAAGCTCCGGCGCAGGCTGGACCTCCTGGATGAGCTGGACCTCGCCCGGCGGATCGAGGAAAAACTTCAGCGGGCGGTGCTCTTCCGGGCTCCGGAGAATCTGAGTGCCGCCGTGATGCGGGGCGTTTCCGCCGAGAAGCGGCCGAAGGTGTTCATCCCGCCGATGCGCCGCTCGTTGATGCCCGCCGTGCTACTGGGGGGCGGTCTCCTCGTGGCGTTGACGGTCGGCGCCGCCGCCATTCTGCCCCTGTTCGGGGTAAACCTCGGCGTGAATCTCGGCGGGATCGAGCTTCCCGACTGGTTCACGATGATTCCCGCGGGCCTTTCGGCCTGTTTCGGCGCGGGCATGGTCCTGCGGACCCTTTTGCGCGCCAGGAACGACCCGGCCTTCAAGACCGCCGCGAAGAGAGGGTAGAAAACGATGGACGGCGACCTTCTGCCCGACGGCCGGCGCGAGGTGAGCGTCCTCTTCACCGACCTGGAAGGTTTTGGCGAGTTGACCGAGAAGCTGGGCGACGGGCGTGTCGCCGCCATTTTGGC
>DATKYS010000077.1 GCA_035528375.1 bacterium | reverse complement strand
CTGGCGGGGGCGGTGTGGTTCCAGGGCTGGCGGTCGCTGATGCTCGTCGCCGTCGCCGCGGTGAGCGCCGTGGTCTTCGAGGCGGTCATCCAGCTCGTCACCAAGAAGCCGGTGACCGTCATGGACGGCTCGGCGGTGGTGACCGGGGTCCTGCTGGCCTTCAACCTCCCGTACTACGTGCCGTGGTGGATGCCGGTGGTGGGCAGCTTCGCGGCCATCGCCATCGCCAAGCAGGTCTTCGGCGGGCTGGGGTACAACCTGTTCAACCCGGCGCTCATCGGTCGGGCGGTGCTGCTGGCGGCCTGGCCGGTGCACATGACCACGGACTGGTACTCCCACGCCGAGGGCGCCCGGGCGCTTCCGCACCTGGCGAACCTTTCCGGCACGACGGTGGACGCGGTGTCCACGGCGACGCCCCTGGCGGTGATGAAGGACGCCGCGGCCGCATTCTCCAATCCCGCCGCCACACCCGAGGCGCTCGCCCAGGCCAAGGCCGTCGTGGCCCAGCTCACCGGGGCCGGGGGCCTCGGCAAGCTCGCCCTGGGAAACGTCGGCGGCTGCATCGGCGAGACCGGCGCCGTCCTCCTCTTGATCGGCGCCCTGATACTCGTGATAAAGGGCATCGCGGACTGGCGCATACCCGTCGGCTACCTGGCCACCGTGGCCGTGTTCATGACGGTCTTCGGCTGGGTGGGCGGCGTGTGGACGGGGCTCTTCCACCTCCTGGCGGGCGGGCTGATGCTCGGGGCGCTCTTCATGGCCACCGACATGGTCACCAGCCCGGTGACGAGGAAGGGGCGATGGATTTTCGGCGTCGGGTGCGGCATCCTGGCCTCGGTGATACGCCTCTGGGGCGGATACCCCGAGGGCGTGAGCTACTCGATCCTGTTGATGAACGCCGCCGTGCCGCTGGTGGACCGCTTCACCGTACCGAAATTCTTCGGGGAAAGGAGGGCCGGCCGTGCTTAAACTGGGCGCAACCCTCTTCATCGTGACGGCGGTGATGGCCGCGGCGCTGGGCCTGGTCTACTCGATGACCAAGGACACCATCGCGGCCCAGGAGCGGGCCAAGGTCCTCGACGCCGTGGCGCTGGTCCTCCCCGAGGGGGCCGACCCCGCCTTCACCGAGGCCGTCACCAAGACCGAGGGCGGCCTAGAGGTCCCGGACTACTTCGTCGCCGGCGACGCCTCCGGGAAGGTCCTCGGATACGCCGTCGTCTGCTACGGCAAGGGCTTCGCCTCGACCCTGGAAATCATGGCCGGTTTCACCCCGAACGGGGTCATCACCGGCACCAGCGTCCTCAAGCAGGGCGAGACCCCGGGCCTGGGGGAGCGGGTCAACGAGATTCGTATCGAGGGGACGCTGTGGACCGCCATCGGGGGGCTCTTTTCCGATAACGCGGGCCCCGCGGGTCCGCCGCCGGCTCCCTGGTTCCAGGCCCAGTACCTGGGCCTCCACGCCGACGGGCTGGAACTGGTGAAGGGCGCCGTCGCCGATCCCGCGCTCGATCAGGTCGCCGCCATCACCGGCGCCACCATCACCAGCCGCGCCTTCACCGACGGCGTGCGCGAGGGCGTGACCGCCTTCCTGGCCCGCACCGACATCCCCCGCTAGGGTTGGGCCGATAGGTTGGGGGGCTGGTTGGGGGACGGAGTGCTGGTTGAGGGATGGCTATAGGTCGTCGCGCGGATGCCGGAACCGTGAAGCGGCCGGGGGGCCGATGGGGCGGCGGGGAATCGTCGGAACCCGGCAGCCGTCGGGTAGATGCGGCCTCGGGTGCGGAGCCGTAGGGGCGACCGTCCACGGTCGCCCGCGGACGGGGACGTAGCCCCGTCCCTACGGGGGGGATTAAAGGGGACGGACCTCCGACCCTACAGACGGCCACGTTGAGCAACACCTCCTTAAATGAGGAGCAGCCTTGTCCGTAAAGGAGTTCACCAAGGGGTTCTTCCGGGAAAACCCGGTATTCGTGCTGGCGCTGGGCCTGTGCCCGACGCTGGCCGTCTCCAGCCTGGTGGAGAAGGGCCTGGGGATGGGCCTGGCGGCGACCTTCGTCCTGGTCTGCTCCAACGTCATCATCGCCCTCGTTCGCAAGCTCGTCCCCAAGCGCATCCGCATCCCCATCTTCATCGTCATCATCGCCACCTTCGTGGTCATCGTGGAGCTGATGATGAAGGCGTACCTGCCGCCCCTCTCCGAGGCGCTGGGCATCTTCATCCCGCTCATCGTGGTCAACTGCATCATCCTGGGCCGGGCCGAGGCCTACGCCCAGAAGAACACCGTGGGCCGGTCGTTCATGGACGGCCTGGGGATGGGCCTCGGCTTCACCTACGCCCTGTTCATCATCGCCACCATCCGCGAGGTCCTGGGCTTCGGGACCTTCCTGGGCTTCTCCGTCTTCGGGTCCGACTTCGAGCCGGCCACGATAATGATTCTCTCCCCGGGCGCCTTCATCACCATCGGCCTCATGATGGGCTACTTCACCTGGCGGCGCCGGCGTAAAAAAATGAAGGGCGTCGGAACCCCCGACGACCTTCTCACCGAGCGGCAAAGGCTCACCGAGACCACCAGGGAGGCGGCATGAGTTACGGCGTCCAGCTCATTCTCCTCTTCATCGGCGCGGTACTGGTCAACAACTTCGTCCTCATGCGCTACCTGGGCCTCTGCCCCTACCTCGGCGTCTCCAAGCAGACCGACTCCGCATTCGGCATGGGCATGGCGGTAATATTCGTCATGTTCCTCGCCGCGGTGGTCACCTGGCTCATCTACTACTTCATCCTCATCCCCCTGGATCTGGCCTGGATGCGGACCATCTTCTTCATCCTGGTCATCGCCAGCCTGGTGCAGACGGTGGAAATCATCATGCAGAAGTCCCTGCCCAGCCTGTACCGGGCGCTGGGCATCTTCCTGCCCCTGATCACCACCAACTGCGCCGTCCTGGGCGTCACGGTCCTCAACATTGACTCCGGCTTCGATTTCTTCCAGTCCGTGGTGCACGCCGTGGGGGCGGGGGTGGGCTTCACCCTGGCGCTCCTTCTGATGGCGGGACTGCGCGAGCGGATGGAGGTGGGCAACGTCCCGATACCCCTGCGTGGGCTGCCCATCGCCTTCATCACCGCCGGGCTCATGTCCGTGGCCTTCCTGGGATTCTCGGGCCTCATCCCCGAATAAGGGGGCCGGTCGGGTTGGGGGGCGGTGGGGGGGTCTTCCTGGAGGGACCGACTACCGGCCGGTCGGGGGGTGGAGATTCCCGTGCAGAGGGGGCGGTCGCTCCGAGCGTGGGGTCAGTTAGTTTGGGGATGCGGGACTGTGAAGGGGAGGCGTCGGAGCAGGGGCGGTCCGGATTCCGCTGGAGCGCGGCGGGAGGGACGGTCGTTCATCACGCCGGGACCGGCGGTAAAATTGAGACGAAGTATCCGCGGATTAACCGTTGAACCGCACCGACGAATGTGCTATTATTCCGTCCGGAAAATGTAAGTATTGGGCTGTATTGATACCCCGTCTAGCTTGACTTTCCACCGGCCCGGTAATAATCTCTTCGGGTTTCCACGTCACCTGAGAGAACCTCTCGACACGGCTGCCGCCGTTACGTTTGACCGGAGCTGCTTCGCGGCCGGGTGCGGGGATTGAACGAGGGAGAAAAGAGCGGTTCTTTGTCCCCTTTCTTCGCGTCCAGTTTGAGAATTATTTCACATTATCGTTTGCGCATAATCACTATCCGTTTTTGCCGAACCCTTAGCTCTTTCCATACGGGTCAATCGGCCCCCCGGCGCGGCTGATTCCAGTTGACGGAGGAAAACCGATGCGGGTTATAGACGGCAAGGTAGAGGGCCGGGAGCTGACCAGGAAATTCCTGGAAGAGGTGATGCTCATCCCCAACGGGGACAAGGTCAACATGTGCATCCAGTGCGGCACCTGTTCGGCCTCCTGCCCGACCGGCTACGCCATGGATTTCACCCCGCGGCAGATAGTGGCGGCCCTGCGCGCCGACATCATCCACGAGGTGCTGGTGAGCAATTCCGTGTGGCTGTGCGCCTCGTGCTACTCCTGCACGGTGCGATGCCCCGCCGGCATCCCCTGGACCGACATCATGTACCAGCTCAAGCGGCTGGGCGAGGACGAGGGCATCATCCCGCGGATCAAGAAGGGGCACGAGCTGGCCACCGCCTTCAACTCCATCATAGACAAGTACGGCCTCTCCGCGGAGTTCCTGCTCATGCTGAAGTTCTACTTCCGCACGGGCATCTTCAAAGCCCTGGGTCAGCTCGGTTTCGCCTCGAAGATGTTGGTCAGGGGCCGTCTGGATCTGGGGGCGCACAAGATAAAGGGCATCAAAGGCCTTCAGAAGATGATGGCCGTTATGGAGGAAAGGAAATAGACGATGGCCGTCCCTAACGGTATCCAATACACGTACTACCCGGGCTGCTCGCAGACGACGACCAGCCGGGCGTACGACGCCTCGGTCAGGGGCGTGACCCGGAAGCTCGGGATCGAGCTGGTGGAGCTCGAGGACTGGAACTGCTGCGGCGCCTCCAACTATATCGCCATTGACGCGCGGAAGGCCTTCGTCCTCTCGGCCCGCAACCTGGCCCTGGCGGAGAAGACCGGCCGGCCCGACATCGTCACGAGCTGCAGCGGATGCTACGTCATCCTGGCCAAGGCCAAGAAGTACATCGCCTCGAACCCCAAGCTCCGCGAGGACATTAACGAGGCCCTGGCCACCGGCGGCCTGACGTACTCGGGCAAGGTCAACGTGCGCCACGTTCTGGACGTCCTGGCCAACGACGTCGGCGAGGAGCGGGTCCGGGCGGCGGTTACGACGCCCCTGACCGGCCTCAAGGTCGCCCCGTACTACGGCTGCCAGATCGGCCGCCCCTACGGCGAGTTCGACGACGAGGAGTGGCCCCACACCCTGGACGACCTGGTGGCCTGGACGGGCGCCGAGCCGGTGAACTTCCCCCTCAAGTCCAAGTGCTGCGGCGGCATCCTGATGACCACCCAGCCTCACGTCGGCCGCACCCTGGTCGGCAAGCTCTTGAAGAACGCCAAGGACTCCGGGGCGGACTGCATCGTCACCGCCTGCTCCCTGTGCCACGTGACCCTGGAGTCCTACCAGAAAAAGGTCAGCCGCCACCTCGGCGAGGACGTGCAGATACCGGTGCTGTACTTCACCCAGCTCATGGGCCGGGCTCTGGGGCTCACCCCCAAGGAGCTCATGCTGAAAGACAGCCTCACCCATGCCGAGGCCGTCCTTCCGTAAAGGAACCGCGGGAAGAGCGATGACAACAGCAGGGCGGCAACGCCGTGTGCCGTCCCTCCAGACCAGGGGTGAGGCGCGAAAGCCTGAGCCCCACGGGGTACGGAATATGAGCGAAAACGGCAGCAAAAGAATAGGCGTGTACGTCTGCCACTGCGGCTCCAACATCTCGCAGACGGTGGACGTCAAGGCGGTGGCCGAGTACGCCGGCACCCTGCCCGGCGTGCGCGTGGCCCGGCACTACCAGTACATGTGCTCCGATCCGGGGCAGGCACTCATCCAGAAGGACATCGAGGAGCTGCACCTCACCCACGTGGTGGTCTCCTCCTGCTCGCCCCTGATGCACGAGCGCACCTTCCGCCGCACGGTGGCCGAGGCGGGGATAAACCCCTACCTGTTCGCCATGGCCAACATCCGGGAGCAGGTCTCCTGGGTCCACACGGACAAGGCCCGGGCGACGGAGAAGGCCAAGCGCCTGATAGCCGCCGAGGTCTTCCGGGTCTCCAACCAGGAGGAGCTCTTCCCGGAGAAGGTGGACGTGAACCCGGCGGTCCTGGTCATCGGCGCCGGAATCGCCGGCATCGAGGCCGCCCTCAAGTGCGCAATAGCCGGTCAGAAGGTCTACCTGGTGGAGAAGGAGCCCTCGGTGGGCGGACACATGGCCTTCTTCGACAAGACCTTCCCCACCCTGGACTGCGCCGCCTGCATCCTGACGCCCAAGATGGTGGACGTGGGCATCCACCCCAACATCGAGCTTCTGACCTGGTCCGAGGTCACCAAGGTGGACGGCTACGTGGGCAACTTCACGGTGACGGTCAGGAAGAAGGCCCGGCACGTGGACACCGCGCTGTGCAACTCCTGCGGCGACTGCGTGGCGGCTTGCCCGGCGGTCATCTACCCCGATCTGAAGGTCGTGGAGATCGGCGGCCGGCTGATAAACGAGAAGGACCCGTCCGAGGCGAAGGTCCCCGTGGCGCCCCGGGCCTAGGGCGCGCCAATCCGCGAGGGGGCTGGAAGGGGCCGCTCATCGGCGTGACGCTCGTCTCAGAGGCGCGCCACTCCGCGAAAGGGCTGGAAGGGGCCGCTCATAGGCGCGTGGACGACCCTCCGCGAAAGGACTTGAAGGGGCCGATCGTCGGACCCTCCGCGAAAGGACACGAAAGTGCATAAGGACACGATCAAGCTGGATCTGGAGCTCGCCCGGCCCCTCATTGATAACTACAACCGGGGCGAGTTGACCCTCATCGCGCTTTTGCTCGGGGTCCAGGACGTCTACTACTACCTGCCCCGGGAAGCCGTGGAGTTCATCGTCCGCGAGACCGGGGTCCCCATAAGCGTCATCTACAGCCTGGCCACTTTCTACTCGGCCATCTCCCTGGAGCCCAAGGGACGCAACCACATCCGGTGCTGCGTCGGCACGGCCTGCATGGTCCGCGGTTCCATGTTCGTGCTGGACGACCTGAAGCGCGAGCTGGGTATCGGGCCCGGCGAGGTCACCGAGGACGGCGCCTTCTCCCTGGAGGAGGTGCACTGCCTCGGCGCGTGCGCCCTGGGGCCCGTCATCACCAAGCGGGACAAGTTCTACGGCCACGTCACCAAATCAAAGGTCCGGGAAGTCATCGGCGCCCTGAGGAGGGCCGACAGTGCAAACGTCTGACCCTCCCAGGTCGGGAACAATCAAGGTGAAGAATATGAGGATTACGAGCGTCAAGGATCTCGACGACCTGAAGAAAAAGGGCCGTGAATCCCTCTATCCCGACAGGATACGGATTTCCGTCGGCTCTTCCACCTGCGGCATCGCCAACGGGGCGCTCGACGTCGCCCGGCGGCTCATCGAGGGGGCCGAGCGCGAGGGGCTGGACATCGTCGTCGAGGACTCGGGCTGCTACGGCTTCTGCCAGATGGAGCCGCTGGTGGACGTCTGGGTCCCCGGACGGCCCCGCGTCGTCTACGGGAACATCACCGAGGACAGGGTGGACGAGCTCCTGCGGGCGGTGAAGGAGGGGCGCGTCATCGAGGACTGGGCCCTCTTCCGCCTGGAGGGCGAGCACATCGTCCTCAACGACGAGCGCGTCGCCTACGACGTCTCCGGCGGCAACGGGGAGTATAAAAACGTGCCGCTCATGGAGGACGTGGGATTCTTCAAGGGGCAGCTCCGCATCGCGACCCGCAACTGCGGCTACATCAAGCCGGTGAGCCTCCAGGAGTACGTGGCCCGCGGCGGGCTCTACACTCTCCACAAGGTCCTGACCACCATGAAACCCGAGGAGGTCATCGAGGCGGTCCTGGCCTCGGGTCTGCGCGGTCGCGGCGGCGGCGGATTCCCCACCGGACGCAAGTGGAAGATAGCCCGCGGGGCGCCCGGCGGCGTGAAGCACATCGTCTGCAACGCCAGCGAGGGCGACCCCGGCGCCTACATGGACCGCTCAGTCCTCGAGGGCGACCCGTACTCGGTCCTCGAGGGCATGATCATCGGCGCCTACGCCATCGGGAACGTCTCCGACGCCTACATCTACGTGGGCAGCGACTACCCCCGCGTCCGCCGCTTCCTCCTCGAGTCCGTCGCCGTCCTGCGCGAGTACGGTGTGCTGGGCTCCGACATCCTGGGTACCGGCCTAAACTTCGACATCCACGTGGTCCAGGGCGCCGGCGCCTTCGTCTGCGGCGAGGAGACCGCCCTCATCTTCTACATCGAGGGCCAGCGCGGCACCCCGCGCCCCCGGCCCCCATACCCCGCCATTTCCGGCCTCTGGGGCAAGCCCACCATCATCAACAACGTGGAGACCTGGGCCAACATCCCGGTCATCCTCAGCCGCGGCGCCGACTGGTTCAGCTCCATCGGATCCCCGGGGAGCAAGGGGACCAAAGTCTTCTCCCTGGTGGGCAACATCAAGAACACCGGGCTCATCGAGGTGCCGATGGGCACGCCGCTCTGGGACCTCGTGTTCCGCATGGGCGGCGGCATCACCCGCTGGCGCGAGTTCAAGGGGGTCCAGACCGGCGGACCGTCCGGCGGCTGCCTGCCCGCCAAGCTCCTCAACATCCCCGTGGACTTCGACCGCCTCAGCGAGGCCGGCTCCATGATGGGCTCCGGCAGCATGATCGTCATGGACGAGCACACCTGCATGGTGGACATGGCGAAGTACTTCCTCTCCTTCACCAAGGAAGAATCCTGCGGCAAGTGCACCCCCTGCCGCGAGGGCCTCCCCCACATGCTGGCGATTCTGGAGAAAATCTCCCGGGGCGAGGGCGAGGAGGGGGACCTGGAGCTCCTGGAGGACCTGGGCACCTTCGTCAAACAGAACTCGCTGTGCGGCCTGGGCCAGACGGCGCCCAACCCGCTCCTGACCACCCTGCGCTACTACCGCGAGGACTACGACTCCCACATCAAGTACAAGAAGTGCCCCGGGTCGGTGTGCAAGAGAATGGTCTCGGCCCCCTGCCACCACACCTGTCCGGTGGGCATGGACGCCCCGAGCTACATCGCCTACATCGCCCTGGGCAAGTTCGACAAGGCGCTGGACATCATCTACCGGGCCACGCCCTTCCCCGGCATCCTCTCCCGCATCTGCCCGCACCCCTGCGAGTTCCGCTGCACCACGGGGAACGTGGCCGACCCCATCTCCATCCGGGCCCTCAAGCGGTTCGTCCTGGAGAAGCACGGCAAGGACTACGCGCCGCCCAAGGGGGCGGGCAACCTCGAGCCCGTCGCCGTCATCGGGGCCGGACCCGCCGGGTTGAGCTGCGCCTGGGACCTGGCCCGCCTGGGCTACCGGGTCACCGTCTTCGAGGCCGACGCCGTCGCCGGCGGGATGCTCTACTCCGGCATCCCGGCCTACCGCCTCCCCCGCGAGCTCATCGCCCGGGAGGTCGAGCGGGTCCGCCGGATCGGCGTGGAGATCAAGACCGGCGTAATGATCGGCAAAGACATCGCCTTCGATGACCTGCGCCGGGATTACAAGGCCGTCTTCGTCGCCACCGGCGCCCACGCCGGCATCCCGCTGGGCCTGCCCGGCGAGGAGGTGGAGGGCGTCCAGGACGCCATCGAATTCCTCCGGGAGGTCAACGTCGGGGGCCGGACCACCGTCGGCGAGCGGGTGGGCATCATCGGCGGCACCAACACCGCCCTGGACGCCGCCCGGGCCGCCCGGCGCCTCGGCGCCCTCCAGGTCACCGTCTTCTACAACCGGACCCACTTCGAGATTCCCGCCGACGAGCTGGAGGTACAGGCCGGCCTGGACGAGGGGATCGAGGTGGTCTACCTCTGCGCGCCCTCGAGAATCATCGCCGAGAAGGGGCGCCTGAAGGCGCTCGAGCTGCGGCGGGTGGAGATGCGGGGCGTGGACCCCACCGGCTGGCGCGAGCCGGTGGTCCTCGAGGGCACCGAGTTCACCGTCGAGCTCGACAACCTCTTCCCGGCCGTCAACCAGAAGCCGGACCTCGCCTTCCTCCCCGACGGCTTCAAGCTCACCCCGAGGAACACCCTCGAGGCGGACCCCGGCACCATGATGACCGACGTGCCCGGCGTGTTCGCCGGGGGCGACGTCGTCGCCGGGCCCTACTTCGCCACCGACGCCATGGGGCACGGGAAGCTGGCCGCCAAGTACATGGACCGCTACCTGCGGGGCGGCGACATGACCCCCGAGTACACCCTGACGAAGCCCGTGGCACACGTCGAGCCCTACGAGATGACGGCCGAGGAGGTCGAGACCATCGTCAACCGTCCCGAGACGCCCCTGCAGCCGGTTGCCCGTAGGATCGAGAACTTCGAGTCGGTCGAGCTCGTCCTCGACGAGGCCGCCGCCGTCAACGAGGCCAAGAGGTGCCTGCGCTGCGACTGGCGCTGGGAGCACGAGGCCGAGGAAGAAGAACGCCGTTAGTCGGAGAAGGGGGCGAGGGGTTTAACCGAGCCGTAGGGGCGGGGCTCTGTCCCTGCCCGCGGGCGACCGCAGAGGGTCGCCCCTACGAGAGACCGCGAATAGTGAAGCGGAGTAACGGCCCGGCGGCCCCCCTTGTCTCCACCGAAAGGATGATCTCATGGTTAAGCTGACCGTAGACGGGCAGAGCGTGGAGGTCGAGGAGGGTACGACCGTCCTGGCGGCGGCCAGGGCCCTGGAGATAGACATCCCGACCCTGTGCTACTCCGATTTCCTCGAGCCCTACGCCGGATGCCGGATGTGCACGGTCAAGGTCGGCGAGGGCGACGGCGCCAAGCTGACCACCTCCTGCAACCTGGTGGCGACCGAGGGGATGAACGTCGTCACCGGCGACGGGGACGTGCGCCGGTCCCGGAAGTTCACCCTCGAGCTCCTGCTGGCCAAGGCCCCGTCCGTGGAACGCCTCCAGGAGCTGGGGGCGGAGTACGGGGCCGACCCCAGGCGCTTCGGCGAGCCCACCGAGGAGGCCCTCGCGAACCGCTGCATCCTCTGCGGACTCTGCACGCGCATCTGCCAGGAGCGGGTAAAGGCCTTCGCCATCGCCATCAACGAGCGCGGCTCCAGGAGCTACGTCTCGGCGCCCTACGACGCGCTCTCGCCGGACTGCATCGCCTGCGGCTCCTGCTCCAGCATCTGCCCCACAGGCTCGGCCAGGGTCTACGACCGTTACGGCCGCAAGGTCATCCACCCCGAGCTCTCACTGGCCTCCAACTCGGCCGTGCGCTTCGTCACCAAGCAGATGGTCCCCAACGTGCCCACGGTCTACGAGGATGACTGCATCCACTTCCGGCAGAGCGCCGCCGGCAACGCCGTTGACGCCTGCCGCATCTGCGAGGAGGCCTGCGGCAAGGACGCCGTGAGCCTCGACTCCACCGACGAGGAGGTCCGGCTCGATGTGGGGACGATAATCGTCGCCACCGGGATGCAGGTCTTCGACCCCTCGGTCATCCCCGCCCTGGGTTACCGCCGGCTGCCCAACGTCATCACCGGCATGGAGTTCGAGTTCATGGCCCGGGCCGACGGCATGACCGGCGGCCACATCGAGCTCGAGGACGGCCGCACGCCCGAGGCCATCGCCATCCTCCACTGCATCGGCTCCCGCGACGAGCGGTACCATTCCTACTGCTCCCGCGTCTGCTGCATGTACTCCCTGAAATTCGCCCACCTGGTCAAGGAGCACACCGACGCCGAGGTCTACTGCTTCTACATAGACATACGCGCCTTCGGCAAGGGTTACGAGGAGTTCTACAAGCGCCTGCTTTCCGAGGGTGTGCACTTCATCCGCGGCAAGGCCGCCGAGGTCACGCCGGCCGGCGACAGGCTCAAGGTGGTCGCCGAGGACACCCTTCTGGGCGTCACGCGCGAGGTGCCGGTGGACATGGTCATCCTCTCCACCGCCCTGGAGGCGCGCTCCGACGCCGAGGAGGTGCGCCGCATCGTGGGCATCGGCTGCGGCAGCCAGGGCTTCTTCCAGGAGATGCACCCCAAGCTGGCCCCCGTGGCCACCACCACCGACGGCGTGTTCATCGCCGGCGCCTGCCAGGGGCCCAAGGACATCCCGGACTCCGTGGCCCAGGGAGCCGCCGCCGCCGCCGAGGCCCTCTCACTCATCGGCCAGGGCCAGGTCGCCATCGAGCCAATCACCTCGGTCATTGACGAGGAGCTCTGCTCCGGCTGCCGGTACTGCATCCAGAACTGCCCCTACACGGCGATTTCCTACGACGCGGAGAAGAAGGTCTCCGTGGTCAACAGCGTGCTGTGCAAGGGCTGCGGCACCTGCGTGGCCGGCTGCCCCTCCGGAGCCTCCCGCCAGAGGCACTACTCGGACACGCAGATCTACGCCGAGTTGGGCGGCATGCTGCGCCTGTAGGTCGTCCCGGACGCGGGTCGGCGGGGCGGTTGATATTCGTGCGTTATCGTTGCGCCCGTAGCCCCGTCGAGCGGATCGGCGGAGAGAGGGGTTTCGCGGCGGTAAGGAAGCCGCTCCCGATAGAGCGGGCGTCAGCGGGGATTTTTCCGGCCGACAGGATTCCGCTCCCGACTGAGACGGCATCGGCGGGGGGGCCGAGGGGTGGGTAGCGGGTGGCCGCTCTGGAATACCGTGTGGGCGTGTAATCACACGGGGCCGGGGGGCGGGTTGGAGCATCCGACCGGGCTAGACCACAGATGGCCTGTGACCCACGGGGCCGGGGGGTGAGTTAATGGCCGGATACGCCCTGCGGGGTCAAGGGCCTGTGACCCACGGGACCGGGGGGTGAGTTGGGGCGCCACGAGGTCAATCACGTCTTGGTGACTGTGACCCACGGGGCCGGGGGGTGAGTGTCGAAGCTCCGATCCCCGATAACGACGACCGTCGGGGTCGAGCGTAGTGCGGACCCGGAAGTAACGCTCTGGTGCGCGGCGAAACGGCCCGTCCGCCTCGGGTGCGTCAATCGAGATGAGAGGGAAGTAAACCCGGAAGCGACCGTCCGGATCGGAAGACCGCCCTTCGGAAGCGCGCGGTTTCCCGTGAAAGACCGGCTCCAAAAAATTTTTATCAACGTTCCGGTGAGCGTCAAACCTACCGATCTCCCAGAGGG
The DNA here is from genome assembly GCA_035528375.1 of bacterium. Classification (NCBI taxonomy): domain Bacteria; species bacterium. The sequence continues at coordinate 8,741 of DATKYS010000077.1, read as the reverse complement.
TTGAACCGATGAGCGACAACGGCAAGGAACGGATAGGCGTCTACGTCTGCCGCTGCGGGACCAACATCTCGCACGTGGTGGACGTGGAGGCGGTGGCCCGGTTCGCCGCCGGCCTGCCCGGCGTCGTCGTGGCCAAAGAGTACAAGTACATGTGCTCCGAGCCCGGTCAGGAGCTCATACAGAAGGACATCGAGGAGTTCAAGCTGAACCGCGTGGTGGTCTCCTCCTGCTCGCCGCTGATGCACGAGGTCACCTTCCGCGGGGCGGTGGAAGACGCGGGGATGAACCCCTACCTCTTCCAGATGACCAACATCCGGGAGCACTGTTCCTGGGTGCACGACGACACGGTCCGGGCGACGGAGAAGGCCAAGCGTCTCATCCGCGCCGCGGTGCTCCGCGTGAGCCGCCACCGGTCCCTCGAAGAGAAAGAGGTCCCGGTTCACCCCGACGCCATGGTCGTGGGGGCGGGGATCGCCGGCATCGAGGCCGCGCTCAGGCTCGCCGAGGCGCAGCGGAAGGTTTACCTCGTCGAGAAGGAGCCCTCCATCGGCGGCCACATGGCCATGTTCGACAAGACCTTCCCCACCATGGACTGCGCGGCCTGCATCCTCACCCCGAAGATGGTCTCCGTGGGCCAGCACCCCAACATCGAGCTCCTCACCTACTCCGAGGTGGAAGAGGTCGCGGGTTACGTGGGCAACTTCAAGGTCAAGGTCCGCCAAAAGGCCGGCTACGTCACCAAGGACTGCACCGGCTGCTCCGACTGCACCCAGGTCTGCCCCGTCGCGGTCCCCAACGAGTTCGAGCAGGGCCACGCCGACCGGAAGGCCGTCTACCGCCTCTTCCCCCAGGCCGTGCCCAACACCTTCACCATAGACAAACAGGGCGTGTCGCCCTGCAAGATCGCCTGCCCCGCGGACTGCAACGCCCACGGCTACGTGGCCCTGGCCTCGGTGGGCAAGTTCGCCGAGGGCCTGGCCCTGGCCCGTGAGCGGGTGCCGTTCCCCGGCATCCTCGGGCGCGTCTGCAACCACCCCTGCGAGAAGGACTGCAACCGCGGCGAGGTTGACCAGCCGCTCTCCATCGCCGCCGTCAAGCGTTTCCTGGCCGACTGGGAGGTCTCCTCGGGCGCCGAGTACGCCCCCGAGCTCCCCGCCGAGGAGCGTCCCGAGAAGGTGGCCGTGGTGGGCGGCGGTCCCGCCGGCCTCACCGCCGCGCAGGACCTGCGGAAGCTCGGCCTCCAGGTCACCCTCTTCGATTCGGCGGAGAAGCTCGGCGGCGTCATGCGCAGCCACATCCCCCACTTCCGCCTCCCCGAGGCGGTCATTGACCGCGAGATCGCCAACGTCAGGAAGTGGGGCTTCGAGGTCGAGACCGGCACGGCCCTCGGCAGGGACGTCACCCTGGACGGCCTCCTCTCCGGCGGCTATAAGGCGGTCATTGTGGCCACCGGCGCCACCGTGAGCACGAAAATGCCCATCCCCGGCATCGAGTCCGAGGGCGTCTTTTTCGGCATGGACGTGCTGGAGCAGGTCAACCGCGGCGGCCGCCCCGACCTGGGCCAGAAAGTCGTCGTCGTCGGCGGCGGAAACGTGGCCATGGACGTGGCCCGCACCGCCCTGCGCCTGGACGCCGATTCCGTCCACTGCTTCTACCGCCGCACCGAGCGGGAGATGCCCGCCGAGCCGACCGAAATCGAAGAGGCCAAAGAGGAGGGGGTCCGCTTCGAGTTCCTCACCGCCCCGGTGAGCCTGCGTCGCGGCGACGACGGCCGGCTGGTCCTGCGGTGCATCCGCATGGAGCTCGGCGCGCCCGACTCCTCGGGCCGCCGCCGCCCCGTCCCCATCGAGGGCTCCGAGTTCGAGACCGACGCGGACTCCATGATAACGGCCATCGGCCAGACCGCCGACGTCGAGGTCTATAAAAAATGGGGCCTGACGACCAGCTCCTGGGGCTCGGTGGTGGTGGACCCGGTCACGGGGGCCACCAACAAGGACGGCGTCTTCGCCGCCGGCGACCTGGTGCGCGGGCCGGCCTCCATCGTCGAGGCCATCGCCGACGCCCACCGCGCCGCCGAATCGGCGGACCGCTTCATCCGCGGCGTGGACCTGGCCGAGGGACGGATTCTCCCCGAGCCGGAGAGGGCCCCGGTCCGCGAGGCCCGCGTCCTCCGTCCCCGCGTCCGGATGCCGAGCCTGCCCATGCCGGAGCGCCTGGCGACCTTCGATGAGGTGAACACCGGCCTCGACGAGGAGATGGTCACCGCCGAGGTCCTGCGCTGCCTGAACTGCTCCGTCTGCTCCGAGTGCCGCCTCTGCGAGACCAAGTGCGAGGCCAAGGCCATAGACCACCGGATGACCGACACCATCCGCGAGGTGGACGTCGGCGCCATCATCGTCGCCACCGGCTTCGAGCCCTTCGACGTGCGCGAGACGCCGCAGTTCGGCTGGGAGCGCTTCCCCGACGTGCTCACCGGCCTGGAGTTCGAGCGGCTCTGCAACGCCAGCGGGTACACCGAGGGGCACATCCTGACCGCCGACGGCCGCGAGCCGAAAGCGGTGGCCATCCTCCACTGCATCGGCAGCCGTGACGAGAACCACAACGCCTGGTGCTCCCGCGTCTGCTGCATGTACTCGCTGAAATTCGCCTACCTGGTCAGGGATCACACCTCGGCCGAGGTTTACGACTTCTACATAGACATGCGCGCCTTCGGCAAGGGCTACGAGGAGTTCTACAAGCGCCTGCTCGCCGAGGGTGTGCACTTCATCCGCGGCAAGGCGGCCGAGGTGACGGACGCCTGGGAGGGCCCCGAGGAGAAGGGCCGGCTGGTGGTCGTCGCCGAGGACACCCTCCTGGGCGGAACCCGGCGCATCCCGGTGGACATGGTCATCCTCTCCGGCGGCTTGAAGCCCCGGGCCGACGCCGACAAGGTCGCCAAGACCCTCCACCTCTCCTGCATGCAGGGCCAGTTCTTCCTGGAGAAGCACCCCAAGCTGGCCCCGGTGGACACTGCCACGGACGGCGTGTTCATCGCCGGCGCGTGCCAGGGGCCCAAGGACATCCCCGACTCGGTGGCCCAGGGCGCGGCGGCGGCCGCGGCGGCACTCTCCCTCCTCGACAAGGGCAAGGTCGTCCTCGAGCCCATAAAGGCCGCCATAGACGAGGACCTCTGCAGCGGCTGCAAGCTCTGCATCCAGAACTGCCCCTACCTCGCCATCACCTTCGACGCCGAAAAGAAGGTCTCCGTGGTGACCGAGGAGCTGTGCAAGGGCTGCGGGACCTGCGTGGCGGGCTGCCCCTCCGGCGCCGCCGGCCAGCAGGGATACGAGGACGTGCAGATTCTGGCCGAGGTCGAGGGCATGCTCGCCGAGATCCCCATGGATGTCCCCCCGGCGGTCCCAGTCGCCTAGCGGCGGGGGGCCGGTATGGAGCGCAGGGGAAGTGCTTGGGAGTAGACGAGTCCCCGTCGCTCGGGGGCGCGTAAGGGAATGGGTCGGGTCCGCCGGTCCCCGTCGGTGGGCGTTAAGAAAAAGGAAAGATCACGCACACGCCGGCCCCCCGTGCATCGGGCGGTCCCCGGCGGAAGATTTTCAACCCAAGCGGTCCCCGCAGGTTGAGAGCGGGCGTTAAAGACCGGGAGCGATTTCGCGCACGTCGCCTCCCCGCGAATCGGGCGGTCCCCGCAGGTTGAGAGCGGGCGTTAAAGGCCGGGAGCGATTTCACGAACGCCGCCACCCTCTGCCCCCGGCGGTTAGGGGCGCGTTACAGGCGGGGGCGGGTACTGTCGGCAGCGGAGTTTAATCAAAGAGCGGATTACCGGGATACCATTCCCGTCAACTGCACCGGGAGTCAAAGTATGGCTGACGAGAGCTTCGAGCCCAAGCTGGTGGGGTTCCTCTGCCGCTGGTGCACTTACACCGGCGCGGACCTGGCGGGCATCAGCCGGATAAAGTATCCGCCCAACCTCACCGCGATCAAGGTCATGTGCTCCGGCCGCGTGGACCCCACCTTCATCGTCCAGGCCTTCGCCGACGGCGCCGACGGTGTGCTCATCGGCGGCTGCCACCCCGGCGACTGCCACTACGACGTGGGCAACTACCGGACCATGCGCCGCTACCCGATGCTGGTAAAGCTCCTGGGGCAGTTCGGCATCGAGCCCGACCGCGTCTGGCTGCGCTGGATTTCCGCCTCGGAGGGCAACCTCTTCGCCGACACCATCCGGGACATGACCGCCCGGATCAAGGAGCTGGGGCCGCTGAACTGGACCGAGCGGACCCGGGCCATCAACGAAGCGGTGACCTAGGCGCCGCCGCCCGGTGCGATGGGTCGCGGAGATTTGTGGCGGAAACCGTGGCTTGTGAATCCCGTAGTTCGACCGGCTCTTCAGGTGCGTCGCAGAGCTTTTTGGAAGAAACCACAGCCCTCCCCCGGGAGGGATCGGGAAGGTTCGATAAGATGGCAAAGCCCAAGGTAGCGTTTTACTGGTGCGGCGCGTGCGGCGGATGCGAGGAGGCGGTCGTGGACCTGGCCGAGGACATCCTCAAGGTCGTCGAGGCCGTGGACATCGCCCTGTGGCCGGTGGCCCTGGACTTCAAGCTCAAGGACGCCCAAGCCTGGAAGCCCGGCGAGATAGCCGTCAGCTTCATCAACGGCGCGGTCCGCCTCTCCGAGCACGAGGAGTGGGTCAAGCTCCTGCGCGAAAAGAGCGGCCTCGTCGTGGCCTTCGGCTCCTGCTCCCACCTGGGCGGCATCCCCGGCCTGGTCAACCTCTCCACCGCCGAGGACGTCTTCCGCAACAAGTACGAGACCTCGGTCACCGTGGACAACCCGGACAAGGTCCGGCCCCAGACCCACTCCAACGTTGACGGCTACGACCTCGAGCTGCCCGCGGTGTGGAACAGCGTCAAGCGGCTCGACGAGGTGATAGACGTTGACTACTACCTCCCGGGGTGCGCGCCCCCGCCGAACCTGATCATGGACGCCGTTCTGGCCATCCTCAAGGGGGAGCTGCCGCCCAAGGGGTCGGTCCTGGCGCCTTCGAAGTCGCTCTGCGAGACCTGCCCCCTGAACGAGACCAAGCCGGAGAAGATCACCATCGGCGAGTTCAAGCGGGTGGCCACCAGCCAGCCCGACCCCGAGGAGTGCTACCTGGCGCAGGGCTTCGTCTGCATGGGGCCGGCGACGCGGGGCGGTTGCGGCGAGCGCTGCATCCGCGCCAACATGCCCTGCCGCGGCTGCTTCGGACCGCCGCCCGAGGCCCTGGATCAGGGGACCAAGCTCCTGTCGGCCATCGCCTCCGCCGGGAGCGCCCAGACGGAGGAAGACGCGGCCGCGGCCGCCGCCGCTTTGGTGGACCCGGCCGGAACCCTTTACCGATTCAGCCTGCCCAGCTCGATCCTCAAGCGCGGGCTTCCAAGGAGTGAGGGATAATGAGCACAAGGGTCACCATCAATCCGATCACCCGCCTCGAGGGCCACGGCAAGATAGAAATCTTCCTGAACGACGCCGGGGACGTCGAGCGGGCCTTCTTCCAGGTGCCCGAGATCCGGGGCTTCGAGACCTTCTGCATCGGGCGCCCCTCCGAGGAGATGCCCCGCATAACCGAGCGCATCTGCGGCGTCTGCCCCACCGCCCACCACACGGCCTCCACCAAGTGCCTGGACGACCTGTGGGGGGTGGAGCCGACCCGGGCGGCCTGGCTCATCCGTCGGCTGGTCTACAACGCCTTCACCTTCGAGGACCACAACCTCCACTTCTTCTACCTGGGCGGGCCCGACTTCATCGTCGGCCCTACCGCCCCCGCCGCCGAGCGCAACATCCTCGGCGTCATCGGCAAGGTCGGCCTCGAGATCGCCGGCAAGCTCATCAAAATCCGCCGCGAGACCCGCAACATCATCCAGACCATCGGCGGCAAGGTGATCCACCCCGTCTTCGGCCTCCCCGGAGGTGTCTCCCGCGGCATAGACGAGGAGGAGCGCCAGCAGTTCCTCGCCGTGGCCAAGGAGGCCGTCGGCTTCGCCGAGTTCGCCCTGGCGGCCTTCGACGACATCGTCCTGGCCAACGAGGCCTACGTGGACCTCATCCTCTCCGAGGGCTACACCCACAAGACCTACTACATGGGCCTGGTGGACGATAACAAGAAGGTGGACTTCTACGAGCGGCGGCTGCGCGTCGTGGACCCGGACGGCAAGGAGGTCGCCCTCTTCGAGCCGCACGAGTACACCGAATACATCTCCGAGCACGTGGAGCCGTGGAGCTACATCACCTTCCCCTTCCTGAAAAAAGTCGGCTGGAAGGGCTTCGTTGACGGCCCCGACTCCGGCGTCTTCCGCGTGGCCCCGCTGGCCCGCCTCAACGCCTCCGAGGGCATGCGCACCCCCAAGGCCCAGGAGCACTACGAGAAGTTCTTCGCCACCCTGGGCGGCAAGCCGGCCCACAACACCCTGGCCTTCCACTGGGCCCGCCTCGTCGAGGCGCTCCAGGCCGCCGAGGAGATGGTCACACTCCTCTCCGACGACGAAATCACCTCCGACGACATCCGCAACCTCCCGACCAAGACCCCGGTCGAGGGCGTCGGCATCGTCGAGGCGCCGCGCGGGACGCTCATCCACCACTACTGGACCGACCCCGACGGCATCCTCACGCGGGTCAACCTCATCGTGGCCACCAACCACAACGCCGCCCCCATGGCCATGAGCGTGGAGAAGGCGGCCAAGGCCGTGATAAAGGGCGGCAAGGTGGACGACGGCCTGCTGAACATGGTCGAGATGGCCTTCCGGCCCTACGACCCGTGCCACGCCTGCGCCACGCACGCCCTGGGGCACACGCCGCTCATCGCGAACATTTACGGCCCCGACGGCGAGCTGGTCCAGACCGTCCGCCGCGACGGCTAAGGGGCTGGTAAGGTGGGCCGGTCGAGGGGCTGGTAAGGTGGCCGGGGGGGGGGCTGGTATATCCCCTCTCCCTTCTAGGGAGAGGGTTAGGGTGAGGGTCAAGGCAGGGAATGTTAGCGTGGCGGGGACGTTAGTCCCCGCCGTTTCAATGGTTGCGATGACGTAGGGGCGGACCTTCAGGTCCGCCCGCGGGCCGACCTAAACGGCTCGCCGTCGGTCAGCCCCTACGAGGACGATAAACCAACGTTCCACACCATCCGGCGGCGAAATCGGCTATAATTCCGGGGCGACGCACCGCCCGGGAGAATCATGGCCGCTAAACGCACCATCATCCTCGGCCTCGGCAACCCCCTGATGACCGACGACGCCGTGGGCATCCTCGTCGCCCGCGCGCTCCACGCCCGCCTCGCCGACCCGAATGCGGTGCTCCGCGAGGCCTCCGTGGCGGGAATCGAGCTCATGGAGCTTCTGGTCGGCTTCGACCGCGCGATTATCATCGACGCCGTCCAGACCGACGACGGAAAGCCCGGCGACTGGTACCGTCTCGACGCTCCGTCGGAAATTTCCGGCGAGCTGCCCCAGTCCAGCCACCGCTTCGGCGTCTTCGAGGGGCTGGAGCTGGGCCGCCGCCTGGGTCTCGACATGCCCGAGGAGATACGCATCTACGCCGTCGAGGCGCCCGATCCGTTCACTTTCGGCGAGGGGCTCTCCCCGGCGCTCGCCGCCGCGCTGCCTGCCATTGTGGAGGGGATTTATCGGGAGCTCGCCGGGTGACCTTTTCGTTCATTAAAAAAGCGGGGCCGCGGGGCCCCGTTTTTTTAGCACAAATCCCGAGCCTAGTAGCTCGAGTACTGGATCTCGTAGATTTTCCAGTAGTTGTCGCGGGTGACCAGGTCTATGAAAATCCTCACGTCCGAGGAGCCGAGGAAGGACGCCACGCTGCACTTGACGGTGACCCGCGCCTTGCCCCCCTCGCTCTCGTGGAGCGTGGGGGTCTTCCAGTTGCTCCAGTTGGCGCTCTGCATCTGGTCCCAGTCCGAGTCCCAGGTATTCAGTTGCGGCGAATCCTTGGCGAAGAGGGCCTTGCACTGGGCCTCGTTTCTGGCCTTGAAGTTGTCCACGAACTGCTGGACGATCTTGTCCGGCGCGGGGCCGAGGGTGACATCCTCGGGCTCCGTGTCGTCGAAGTCCACCTCTTCGCCGCCGCCGGAGTATTCTCCGCCGCCCGACGAGCCGCCGCCGGCCGAGAAGCCGTCCGAGTACCCCATCTGGTAGCCTTCCTTGAACCCCTGATTGTAGCCTTCATCGTAGCTCCCCTCCGGTGGCGAGAAGCCGGGGCCCTGGCCCTCGGCCTCGTCGAAGCAGCCGAAGAGAATGAAGACGGTCGCACAGGCAATCACCAACGACAGTTTTTTCATCGCGCTCTCCCCCGGTTGGCAGGGCTTGATGTGCAGATTTTTCATTTTAGTACCCGACGGGGCGGATGTCCACACCCGGTCGCGGACGGTCGTCCCTACGGTTCAATCCGATGGACGTGGGGCGGGGTTTCCTAACCCCGCCGCGTTTTTAATAAGGTGGCCCTCACCCCCATCCCCGTCGGCGCGCCGCTCCCGGAGGGAGAGGGGGGCCGCCCCGACCCTCACCCCTAGCCCGTAGGCAAGCCTCCCCCCAAAAGGTGTGAGGGGGACCGCTGGCGACCGTGGAGGACTCGTCCTACCGGTCGCCCCTATGGGTTCAATCCGATGGACGTGGGGCGGGGTTTCCTAACCCCGCCGCGTTTTTAATAAGGTGGCCCTCACCCCCATCCCCGTCGGCGCGCCGCTCCCGGAGGGAGAGGGGGGCCGCCCC
>DATKYS010000076.1 GCA_035528375.1 bacterium | reverse complement strand
CTGTTCGTCGAGGACGCCGACCACGGCGAGGTCCACCGGGGCGAAACCCTTCCCCTCGGGCATGGCCAGCGACGCCTCGCGCCCGTCGGCCAGGAGGACCTCGTCGCCGACGCCGGCCTCCACCACCTCCACGGCCACCTCCTCGCGGTCGGAGAGTCGGCCGTCGGGACCGCGGCGACGCACCAGCGCCAGCCGGACGCCGTCGAGGACGGGCAGATGCCGCGTCGCCCAGACGCCGCCCGTTACTTTACCCCGTTGCATTTAAATCCAACCCCCGATGCGTCGCTCCTCGACCATCCACCGGTGCCGTCACGATTCTTGCGGACCCGCTTCTTTTAACAACGACGACGCACCCTCCGGGCAAGAATCGCGCCGGCACCTCCCCGCGGTTAACCCGCTCCCGGCGCAACTGCGTCAAGCCTCAGGCTTGTCGGGTGCGCCGTGCTTGCGGAAGACGATGCGGCCGTCGCGCTCGATGGAGTCCACGATGCCGCAGACGACGGCGTCCACGGGTCGGTTGCGGGTGGGCTCGGTCTGGCGCGCCGAGGACCCCCGGGCGATGAAGCACAGCTCCCCCTGCCCGGCGCCCACGGCGTCCACGCAGATCAGCTCGCCCCCCGTCGGCTTCCCGTCGGCCCCGGCAGGTCGGCATAAAAGGAGCTTGAAGCCCGACAGTCCCGCGTCCTTGACCGTGGAGACCACGTTGCCCGTAACGAGAACCAGGTCCATCGCCACCCCAGCCTTGGATTGCGGACGTTCCGAGTTTAGCGCCTGACGGGGCGTCGAGTCAAGCGGCGCGGGCGCGGGCGGGACTGGTCGGCGACCGGCCGGGCGTGGTATCATCGCCGCATGCTGCGACCGGTCAAAATAGTCCTCTTTTTCGCCATCCTGGGCGCCCTGGCGGGGTGCGGGCGGAAGGCCACGCCCCCCGGCGACCGGGCCCTCGAAGGCGGGATGCCGCCGCGGATGGTCTTCTTCCGCCTCCTCGACAGCCGGCACATCCAACTGGAGTTCGACCGCGCCCTGGACCCCGCGCCGCTGAAGGAAACGGGCAACTTCATCCTCACGGGCGGCGAGGGCGGTGAAGCCGCCGAGGTCGTCCTGGCCAAGCTGGATCAGGCCACCGGGCGCCGTGTGGTTCTGGACGTGGCCGGCCTGGAGCCGGGGGCGACCTACACCCTGCGGACCCGCAACCTGCGCTCGGGCGAGGGGCTTCCCCTGGAGCCGCTGGAGCGGGAGTTCATCGCCGACGCGCCCGCCGACGAGACTCCGCCCCGGGCGGTCTCCACCTTCCCGGAAGAGAGGGCGCCGGACCAGCCGGCCGTTTACGCCTGGTTCTCCGAGGCGGTGCGGCTCGCGCCCGACGCGTCCGCTTCCCTGGCCGAAATCCTGCCCGCCGCCGAGCCGGTGACCCCGACCGAAGGGGAGACTTCCCCCGATACACCTCCGCCCGAGGAGCAGGTCGCGCTCGGTCCCGAGACGGCCCTGGAACTCCGCGTGGAGGGCGACCGGGTGTTCCTCTCCCTCCCCGCAACCCTCGACCCCGCCAAGCGTTACCAGGTGACCCTCGACGGCGTGGTGGACCTGGGGGGCAACGCCACCGAGGAGCCGGTGACGTGGCGCTTCGGCGTCACTCCGGCGGAGGAGGGCTATACCCTGGCGGGTGAGGTTTTCTGCGCCGACGGCACGCCGCTCCCGGCGGACCTCGCGGTGTCGGTTTCCAAGGACCCCGCGGGTGAGCTGCCGCTGGCCCGGGCGGTTCTCGACTCCGGGGCCTTCGAGATCCGGGGGCTCACCCCGACGGACGCCCGCAGCTCGCCCTACGTGACCGCGGTCAGCGCCGCCGGTGGTTGGCGCTTCGAGGACGCCTACGACGAGAACTCGGACGGGGCCGCCGACCGCCTGGGCGCCGCCGACGCAGGGGAGCTCAAAACCGTCCGGCTGACACTGCGCCGCCGCGACGTCCAGGGGCCCGAGCTGGGCCTGGAAAAAACCGGTCCGTCCACGGGTTCCACCGCGGCCGTGACCGTGACGGCCGTGGACGACACCGGGGTGGCGCTCGTGGAGGCCTTCCTCGACACGCCGGGCAACGACGGCGCGGGGACGGCGCTCACCGTCCCCCCCTGGCTCGGCCTGTCCGGCGACCGCCGGCTCACCGCCTGCCTGGCGGTGCCCACCGCCGACTGGGATCCGGGGGAGGCGCACACCCTCATCGTCCACGCCCGGGACACTTTTGGGAATTGGAGCGGGTTCTCGACCCTCGCACTCGCCAAGGGAGAAGAGGAGCCGCTGCTGACCGGGAAGGCGGTCTACGCGGGCGAGCCGGTGGAGGGGGCCGCCGTCGCCCTGGTCGCCGACCCGCCCGGGAGGCCGCTGGCCTTCGACACGACCGACCCCTACGGCCGCTACACCCTGCCCGACCTGCCGGGAGGCGCCCGAATCATCGTCTGGAAGGAAGGCGAGGGGCTGCTCCTCGGTCGTGGTGGGACCGAGAGGGCCGAGGAGGTGCCGGTCGTGGAGCTGGAGCCCTGGCCGGTGATTACACAGGTCGCCTGCTCCCTGGTCCGCTACGCGCCCACGGCGGAGCTGGCGCTGCCCGGCGACCATCTCCTCGTCGAGGCGCGGGTGGAGGCCCCGACGGTGGAGGGCCGGGGCTGGAACTACGCCCTCGAGCTCGGGGAGGCGTCCCACCCCGTGGGACCGCCCCTGGCCGGGAAGATTCTGGCCTACCTGGACCGGGCCTCGGTCGAGCTGCCGGCGGACACCGCGCCGCGGCTCCTGGTCACGCCGGTGGACGCCGAAACCGGGGAGCCCGTCGGGGAGCCGGTCCCCTGGCGCTCGAACGACCTCGACCTGGCCGAGCTCCCATTCACCAAGGTCTCCGCCGTGGACGAGGGCACGACCGTGCGGATAAGCTGGGAGCCGCTCTACGGCGTCGCCGGCTACTACGTGGCCGTCGTCCCAGCGAAGGCGTTCGACGCCCAGAGCCTGCCGGACGCCGGGGTCTGGCGGACCTATCCCGAGCTGGTGCGCACCGGGGAGCTCGTGATTCCCGAGGGGGATTTGGCCGAGTACTGGGGCGTGCCGGGCGGGACGCGGTACGTGGTGGCGGTGTGCGCGGTGTGGACGGATGAGGGCGACCGGAGCTGGAGCTTCGGCGAGCTGGTCCACCCGTAGAATGTCCCCTCCCCCCTCTGGGGAGAAGCGCGCTTAAGTGCTGGGGAAGGCTGAAGCGTTATCCCTCCCCCCTCTGGGGGGAGGGCTAGGGAGGGGGGTAGCTACCCCCTCTTCCCTCTGGGGAGAGGGAATGAGGGTGAGGGCTACCTTATAAAAAACGGCGGGGAGAGGATTCCCCCCCCTACATTTAGAACCGCGCAATTCCCCGTATGGGCGACCGTCCACGGTCGCCCGCGGGCGGACCTAAAGGTCCGCCCCTACGTCATCGCAAGCTACGGTTCGGGCGGGTGCAGCCCCCCTCTCCCCGTGGGATAGGGGCAGGGGTGAGGGCTACCATTGAAAAAAGCGGCGGGGTTAGGAAACCCCGCCCTACGTCTGGGCACATAGCGTTGAATAACCCAACGGGCGTGTCAAGAGACCCGCCCCTACGTCATCCATCGCACATTCAACCCGTAGGGGCGACCGTCCACGGTCGCCCGCGGGCGGACCTAAAGGTCCGCCCCGACATCATCGCAAGCTACGGTTCGGGCCGGTGCAGCCCCCCTCTCCCTGTGGGAGCGGCGCGCCGACGGGGATGGAGGTGAGGGCTACCTTATAAAAAACGGGGCGACCTGAACGGCGCGCCGTCGGTCGGCCCCTACGTCAGCGCAATTGCACGGCAAGGGTCCGAGTGAACGGCGGAACTTCCCGACTACCGGCCACCGCTTGCCGGGTCGGGCCGGGTCGGTTATACTGGGGATGATACGAACGGCTCAGGGAGGTCCGATGGTCCCGATAAAAAGCGGAGCGAGGTACAAGCGCGGCGCCCTGGCCGGGATCATCGCCGGGGCGGTCATGGCGCTGGCCTACATCCTGGTGGATGTCCTCTCGAAAGGCGCGGCGGCGGGGACCGAAGTCGCCACGAAGGACTTCGGCTTCACCTACTTCCTGGCCCGCATCGGCGGGGGGGTCATCATCGGCGTCATCTGGGGCCTCTTCTACGCCGCCATCGAGGAGCGCGTCTGGGGCGTGGGATTTTTAAAGGGCATCGTCTTCGGCGCCGCCGTCTGGCTCCTGGGCGGGCTTCCCACGGCCCTGAACAACTACCTCGCCTTCGAGTTCCGGGGCCTGACCGGCCTGTGGGCCTTCGGCGGCCTCGGGGTCTGCATCGTGGGCGGCATCGTGGTGAGCCTGGTGTACGGCCGCGTGGGGTACGACGACTCCAAGCGCGAGCCGGTGAAGGTCACCGCCACCATCACCGGCGGCGAGAACGCCCCCGAGCCCCCGGACCGGGACATGCTCCCCCCCGGGGAGGGGAATTAGGAGCCGCAGCGTGGGTGACCCTGACGACGCCGCGCGGTTCTTCGACTCCTTCGCGGGCGACTTCGACGGTTTCTACACGGGGCGCCGCGCGCGGCTGACGCGCTGGCTGGACCGGCGCTTCCGCCGGGACATGGTCGTCCGCTTCACCCGGACCTTCGAGGGCTTCGGGGACCTGGGCGGGCGGACGGTGCTGGACTTGGGCTGCGGCTCGGGACCCTACCTCGTGGAGTCGCTCCGGCGGGGGGCGGCGTCCGTGACCGGAGTGGACCCGGCCCCGGCCATGTTGGAGATGGCGGAACGCCGCCTGTGCGAGGGCGGCTTCGACGGCCGCTTCCGCTTAATAAAGGGCGCCTTCCCCGGAACCCCGCTCGAACCCCACGACCACGCCGTCGTCATGGGCGTCATGGACTACACGGCCGACGCGGAGGCCTTCCTCGGGGCGCTCCGGCCGCTGGTCCGGGTCTCGGCGGCGGTCTCCTTCCCCAGCCGGCACTGGCTCAGAACCCCCCTGCGACGACTGCGGTACCGCCTGCGCCGCTGCCCCGTCTATTTCTACACCGAGGACGACGTCCGCCGGCTTTTTAATCGGGCCGGCTTCGGCGACCTCGACCTGTGGAAGATACCGGGCGCCGGCCTGGACTTCCACGCCCTGGCCCGCCCATGACCCGCCACGGCCCCCCGATCGTCACCGTTGACGTCGAGGACTGGCCCCAGTCCACGCTTTCCCACGACCTGCCCGTCACCGGGCGGGTGGCGGTCAACACCCGCCGCCTGCTGGACCTCCTCGACGGGTGCGGTGTCCGGGCCACATTTTTCGTCCTGGGCCTGGTGGCCGAGGCCCACCCGGACCTGGTGGCGGAAATTGGCCGGCGCGGCCACGAGATAGCGAGCCACGGCCACGCCCACCGGGAGATTTTCCTCGGTTCGCGGTCGGACTTCACCGCCGACGTGACACGCTCCAAGGCGCGGCTGGAGGAGCTGACCGGCCGCCCGGTGCTGGGCTACCGCGCGCCGGATTTTTCCGTGATGCGCCCCACCCTCTGGGCCCTGGACGCCCTCGCCGAGGCGGGCTACCGCTACGACTCGAGTGTCTTCCCCGTCGCAAATCGCCGGTACGGAATCGCGGACTGGCCGCCGGAGCCGCTCTCATTGGAGCTGCCGGGCGGCGGGGGGATTGTCGAGCTGCCCCTCGGGGTTTACCGGGGCCTGGGGCGGAACTGGCCCTGCGGGGGCGGGGGTTACATGCGCCTCTTGCCGGGGGCGATATTCCGCGGGCTCGCGCGGAGGTCTTTGCGGCGCGCACCTTTCGTCTTCTACTGCCACCCCTACGAGCTGGACCCCGGCGAGTTCGCCGGACTGGAACGGGACGTGCCGCCGCTCATGCGCCTGCACCAGGGGCTGGGGCGGGGGCGGATGGCCGAGCGGCTGCGGGCGTTTTTCACGGCCTTCGGCGGACGGTCGGCGGCGGATTTTTTGGCGGAGGAAGAGCCGCGCCGTGTCGAGCTGGGCGCCGACGGCACGCTCACGCCGACGCGTCCCTGACGGACTGCGATGACGTAGGGGCCGACCGACGGCGCGCCGTTCAGGTCGGCCCGTTTTATTAGCGGAAGCCCTCACCCTTAATCCCTCTCCCACGGGGAGAGGGGACATGCGGGCGACCGTGGACGGTCGCCCCTACGCGATACTGTGCGGTTCGTGACGTAGGGCGGGGATTCCTATCCCCGCCGCTTTTTCAAAGGAAGCCCTCACCCTAACCCTCTCCCACAGGGAGAGGGGACCGCTGCACCGCCCTCCCTAGCCCGTAGGCGCGCCTCTCCCTAAAAGGGAGAGGGGGACCGTTTCGCCCCCCACCCTAACCCGTAAGCGCGCGTCCCCCCAGAGGGGAGAGGGGACATGCGGCAGCCCTCACACCGGCCCACTCACCGGGCCAACAGGTCGGCGACGAC
>DATKYS010000075.1 GCA_035528375.1 bacterium | reverse complement strand
ACTGGCGCCCTCGATGAGCTCGAGGTCGGCGTCGGTGGTGGTCTCCGTGGCCAGGTCGGGCATCCGCGTACCGCAATGGCGGCAGAAGCGCGCGTGATCGGGGTTTTCCTTGCCGCAGGCGGGACAGTACACGCCAACCTCTCCGGACGGCTTTAATTCGGTGCTATTTTAGCACACCGGACCGGACGAGGCCGTCCTGGATCCCCGGAGCGGGGAATGCCGGCTACACCGATGTTTAAGCGGCCCGTGGAGGATTGTCCCACCGGGGCCGTTTCGTGATTTCTTAAAAAAAGCCGGTCCCCGTCTTCTATTGGACGGCGCCGGGTTCACAGTCACCCTTATCAATCCCCCTTAAAAAAAGGCGCCGGTCGCAAAGAACGGCCCCGACTTCACAACAGCCCCCGTCGCCGATCCCACGCGTCCCGTTGCCGACCCCTGTTCGCGTTCCGCCTGGCGACCAGCGGGTTTCATGACCGCCCCCGTCGCCGATCCCACGCGCCCCCTCGCCTACCCCGGCCCGGCTACGCCCCCTCGCCGGCCTCCTTCAACAGGTCGCGGAAGCTGGTCCACTTGTTCTTGGTCGAGTAGATGTAATCGTGCTTGGCCAGCGTTCCGTTGCGGATGTACTTGACCAGGGTCGCGTAGCTCATCGGCCCCATCTCCTTCTTGGAGTCTATGAGGTAGATGTAGATGTTGTCGGGCGGTATGAGGCCGGGACGCGGCGGGAGGTCCTTCTCCTCTTCCGCGGACACCTTGGTGACGGATTTTTTCGTCTCCGGTTCGATGCGGGGCGCGGCGAGGTCAATCTTGACCTCCTCGGGTTCCTCCACCTCGACGCCGACCAGCTCGCAGGTCTGGGGGTGGTCCTTGATGAGCCACCAGCGCCCGTCGCCGGTGCCGATGGTGTCGTCCCCGGTGATGGCCCCTTTGCGGATGAGCTTCTTGATGCGCTCGAAGGACCCCGGACCGTACTTGACCCCCGTGGTGGCCTTGCGGACGATGAGACCGTCGTCGGGGAGCTTCGGCGGCACGGCCAGGAGCTCGGAGAGGGTGATGGGCGCGTCGGTGGGGGTGTGGTGGAGCTTGGCCTCCTCCTCGGGCTCCAGGCGGGCCGGCACCTTGGAGCCGTCGCCGCGCAGGCGGAAGCCGCAGTTGCCGCAGAAGATGTCCGTCTCGCGGATCGGCTCACCGCAGGAGGGGCAGACCATGTCCCCTTTGGGGCGGGGGGTTCCGCACATGATGCAGAACTTGCCGTCCGCCTCGTACCGGGTGCCGCAGTTGGGGCAGATGTCGCGCTTAGCGTCCATGCGTCCAGGGGGATGGGGGAGACAAGGGGTTTATACCCCTTGCCTTCCTTTGGGGTGAACCTTTTAGCTCAATCGGAGTATGCCAGCGGTCCGGGGCTGTGTCAACCGCGCAGGTTGGACTTGCTAAAAGTCCCCTCGGGTATCACCACGTCGAAGGTGAGGTTGGACATGGTCACCGTGGTCTTGCCCGAGCCGCGCACCAGGTCGCGCATCACCACGACCGTGGGGTACCAGCGGTCGCCGTACTGGGCGATGCCGCCCATGGTGGATTCTTTTAGAAGCGTGCCCGAGGCGGCGAACATGTCCTGCTTCAGCGGCACCAGAAGCAGGGCGTCTACCCAGACCCGCTGGGTGCGGTAGGTGACGTCGGGCCGCCTGGCGGTCAACAGAATCACGTAGCAGCTCCGCCCCCGGTAATCCTCGGTGCCTTCCAGCTCGGCGTCGTAGTCGTCCAGGATCTCGTGGCGCGACATCATGTCCTCGTAGGAGTAGTCGCTGCCCAGCATGGAGCGCCGCAGCATGTTGCCGGTCAGCTTGAGCTCCTTGTCCTCGGCGGGGATGTAGAGCCACAGCTCGTCGCCCAGGCGGAGCTGGCGGGTGCCGGCCTCCCGCTGGGGGTACGTGACCTCGATGAGGGCGTCGTCTGCGCCCCTTGCGATGATGGTCATGAGCTTGGTGCGCGTGTCCCCCTCCGGGGTGACTATCTCCATCTTGGCCACGGCGGTGAGCGTGTCGTAGACCATGTTGGCGTCCACGGCCAGGATCACTTCCTCGGCGGTGACGGTCATCCCCGGAAGCGCGAGGAGGAGGAGAAAAAAGGTCAGGCGTCGCATTGTCTCCCTCGTTAGATAAAGCGCAGGGCTTTTGTCGGCTGCAACCGGGCGGCCTTTGCGGCGGGGTAAAGCCCGGCGATGACGCTGACGATGATCCCCAAGAAGAAGGCCCCCAGAACCATCTCGGGCGTCACCAGGCCGTAGATGACGTTGTCAATGGGGATAGTCATCATGGAGGATAAACCTTCACCGAAGTCTATGCCCACGTTCTGGAGTATCAATCCCAGGCCGGTCCCGATTGCCACCCCGAAGAAGGAGCCCAGGAAGCCCAGCACGGCCGCCTCCCCCAGGAACAGCAACATCACCTGCCGCCCCTTGGCGCCCATGGCCATCAGCACTCCGATCTCCCGGGTGCGCTCGAAGACGTTGGTCAGCATCGTGCTGATGATCATCGCCATGGCCAGGATGATCATGATGGCGCGGATGATGCCCACAACCCCTTGTTGCATTTGCGCCATTTCGACGAGTATGTAAGAAAGCTCCTGCCAGGTGTAGGTCTCGAAGCCCTCGCGCGTGGGCGATTCGATCTTTTCCGGCTCCCCGGAGCCTTCCGGGGACAACTCCCCGGCGAGAGTGGAGGATTCCTCTGGCGCGACGGCGGGTCCGCCGGTATCAGGTACCATACCAATTTCAGTCGTGAGGGCGGCCAGGACTTTTTCTTCCATCGCCCCGGATTCCATCGGGTCCTCGCCGTTGACGATGATGGCGGTGGCGGCGTCCGGAAGCTCAAGATACGCCTGCGCGTCCGACAGGAGCATGAGCGCCCCGCCCTCGTCTATCATCGAATTCATCGTCGCCACAATCCCCACGACGGTGAGGTCAATGGCGGTCAGCGCGCCGTAGGCGGTCCGTGTGACGACGGTGAGCACGTCGCCCAGTTTAATGCCCAGCAGCTCGGCCAGACGGTACCCGATCAGGCAGCCGTCCGCGTCCCCCTCGTCCAGATACCGACCCTCCATGACCTTGTCGGAGTAGCGGTGGATGCGCCCGGCGGCTTCGGGCTCGATACCGATGAAAACACCGCCGATCTCGTTTCCCGCGAAGGTGGCCAGGCCTCCGAAGGTTATCTGGGCCGTTACGTCCACGACGCCCTCGGTGTCCCGGAGCGTCTCCATGACCCGGTTCAGATGGCCGATGGCGATGTCGGTGGGCAGAGTGCGCTTCTCGTCGTAGTACCCCGGGGCGTAAATCTGCACGTGACCGCTGGCCTCCACCGCCTTGTCGTTCAACATGTGGTACATGCCGTCTATGAGGGAGTCGGTGACGACGATCATCATCAGCACCACGGTAATGGCCGCGACGGTGATCAGGGAGCGTCTCTTGTTGCGCGTCACGCCGCGGACGGCGAGCTTGAAATTGTTCATCGGTCACACCCCCTCTTGAGCCCCGTCGTGCGTCTCATAAAAAACTCCCGGTTAGATAAAGCGCAGGGCTTTGGTGGGCAGCATCCGAGCGGCCTTGGCCGCGGGGTACAACCCGGCGAAGACACTGACGACGAATCCCAGGAGGAAGAATTGTACGAGCCTCAGCGGTGCAACGAGGGGGTGGAAGACCTGGCCCATAGGCACGTTCGTCAGGGAGCTGTATGCATCGCCCAGGTTTATGCCGACACTCTGTAAAACGAGTCCGATCCCGGCGCCCAGCGCCACGCCCGCCAGTGAGCCGATGATTCCCAGGGCGGCCGCCTCGCCGAGGAACACAAGGAGCACCTGGCGTCCCTTGGCCCCCATGGCCATCATTACCCCGATCTCCCGGGTGCGCTCGAAGACGTTGGTCAGCATGGTGTTGGCTATCATGGCCGCCGCAAGGATGAGCAGGACGGCGCGGAGGACGTCCAGCATCTGGTCCTTCTGGTTGATTAAATCGAAGATCAGGTGGTTGAGCTCGTACCACGTGTAGCCCTCGAAGCCTTCTTTGGTTGGAGCCATGATAACTTCATCCGGCACCTCGAAGCCCCCCGTGGGAGCCTCCTCCGCGAATAGCGGCACAACGTCCTCGGTTTCCGGGGTTACGGGTTGGAGGGGCTCCGTTTTGAGCTCGACACCGGCGTTCAAAAGGGCGAGGAGGCTCTCCTTGAGTTCGACGGATTTGTCCGCGTCCTCTCCGGTGACGATTATCGCCGTGGCGGCGTTCGGGAGCTCCATGTGCCGCTGGGCATCCTCCAGGCGCAGGAGCACCCCCGCCTCGTCAATCATAGGATTCATCGTCTTCACGACGCCGACTACCGTAAGGTCGGCGGCGGTAAGGGCTCCGTAGGAGGTCTGAGTCACGTAGGTGAGCGCGTCCCCGACCCCGATGCCCAGGAGCTCGGCGAACCGATAGCCGATCAGGCAGCCGTCCACGTCGTTGTCGGTGAGATACCGCCCCTGGGTGACCTTGTCCGTGTAACCGTGGATGCGGTCGGCTGATTCTGGCTCGATTCCGCTGAAGAGGCCGGTCATCTGTTTCTCGTCGTGGATGGCCAGCCCGCCGAAGTTTATCTGGGGCGTGACGTCAACGACCCCGCCCATCCCCCGGATTTCCGCCAGGGTGTGGTCGAGGTCGCCGATGGCGATGTCGGTGGGAAGGGTGCGCCTCTCGTCGTAGTACCCCGGCGCGTAGAGCTGGACGTGCCCCGTGATCTCGATTACTCCGTCCTCTGTCTGTTTGGTTGCGCCGTCCATGAAGGCGCCTAAAATTACCATCGTCATCAGCGCGATTGTGATGGCGGAGAGCGTCATGAGGGTGCGGCGCTTATTCCGCGTCACGCCACGGAGGGCCAGCTTCAGGTTGTTCATCGGCCACCGTCCCCGGCTTGGGTCCTGTCATCGGAGATGCGGCCGTCGGTCAGGGTGACGATCCTCCTGCAGAAGCTCATCACCAGGGGATCGTGGGTGGCGAAGAGGAAGGTGGCCCCGTGGCGCTCGTTCATCTCCTTCAGGAGCTTCATGATTTCGGTGCCGGTGCTGGAGTCCAGGTTGGCGGTGGGCTCGTCGGCCAGGACGACGGCCGGCTCGGTGACCAGGGCCCGGGCGATGGCCACCCGCTGGCGCTGTCCGCCGGACATGTCGTTGGGGCGACGGTTTAAGTACTCCGCGAGCCCCAGCTCGGTCAGGAGCTCCGCCGGGCGCTTCTTGAGCCTCGCCTTTTCCTGGGCGTCGGCCCTCCGGTAGTGCCCCCCCAGGATGAGAGGGTACTCGGCGTTCTCCTTGGCCGTCAGCACGGGGATGAGGTTGAAGGTCTGGAAGACGAAGCCGATGCTCCGTCCGCGGATCTCGGCCCGGCGGCCGGACTTGAGGTTCTGCACCTCCTCCCCGGCCAGGATGACCCGACCCTCGTCGGGGACGTCCAGGCAGCCGGCGATGTTCAACAGCGTCGTCTTCCCCGAGCCCGAGGGGCCGACCAGGGCGGTGAACTCGCCCCGCCCGATTGTCAGGTCCACGCCGCGCAGCGCCGGAGCGCGCAGGTGGCCCAGCTCGTAGCTCTTCGTAAGGCCCCGGATTTCGAGAACTGCGTCCATATCCTCTCGCTTGGTTGTTTTTATAAACCCTTGTGGTGACGTGTTATACTAAACCCGATGGGTGATTCGGCCGTAAAGGGTCGGGTGCTGGTGTTGAACACCGCTTTCCTGGGTGATGTGGCGCTTACCACGCCGCTCTTCTCACTCCTCGCCGGGGACGGCTGGACGGTGGACGCCCTCGTGGTCCCCGCTTCGGCCCCTCTCTTGGACGATCATCCCCACCTGAACCGGGTCGTCGTCTACGACAAGCGCGGAGAGCCCGGTTTGGGCAAGCTCCTCTCCCTGGGTCGCGATCTGCGCGGACGGTACGACGCCGTGTTGGTGCCTCACCGCTCGGCGCGCAGCGCAATCCTGGCCCTGCTCACCCGGGCGCCCGTTCGTATCGGGTACGGGCCGCCGAAGGGACCCTATACCCCTCCCTTTACGGACCGGGAACTTCGGCCGAAATTCACCCTCTGGGGCTTCCTCTACACCCACCGCGTCGAGTACACCCTCGGCCGTCACGAGACCCTGCGCATCTGCGATCTGGCCCGGCCGCTGGGCCTTTCGCCGTCCGAGGAGCCCCGGGGCGTTCTCGGTGTCGGCGGTGGTGACGCGGAGTGGGCGGAGGCCCTCTTCGATCGCCTCAGCCGGCCGGTCATCGCCCTCTTTCCGGGCAGTCTGTGGGAAACTAAGCTGTATCCTCCCGAAAGGTACGCCGCCGTCGCTCACGATGTGATACGGCGCACCGGCGGAAGCGTCGTCCTGATGGGGGGAAAGGCCGACATGGACGCCGCTCGAGTCGTAATCGGCGGCGGAGCGCCCGGGCTTTCCTCCCTGGTGGGACAGACGGACCTCGGTCGGGCCAAGGCAGTCATCGCCGGGGCGGACCTGGTTCTCGCCAACGATTCGGGGCCGATATACATGAGCAGCGCGCTGGGCACGCCCGTGGTCTGCGTCTTCGGACCGACGGGCGTTCCGGGCGGATTCTGGCCCTTCGGTGTGCCCCACCGCATCGTCCGGGTCGAGGGCCTGGAGTGCCGCCCGTGCAGCCTTCACGGTCACCGTGTCTGTCCCCTGGGTCATCATCGCTGCATGTCCGAGCTGGACCCCGAGCGGGTCGTCGCCGCGTGTCTTGCGCTCCTCGGAGGGGGGAAGTGAACAGGTTTTATCGGTTCGTCGCGCTCGCCGTAATCCTCATGGTGCTGGGCTGTGTCCGCGGGCCGAGGCCGCAGTATCCCGGCGGTGCCCAGTACGGCATGGCCTCGTGGTATGGCAGAGACTTCCAGGGCCGGCCCACCGCCTCGGGCGAAATCTTTGACATGTACGGCTACACCGCGGCGCACCGCAGCCTCCCCTTCGGCACACGGGTGCGGGTGACCAACGAGGCGAACGGTCGCAGCGTGGTGGTCCGCATAAACGACCGGGGGCCCTGGGTCGAGGGGAGGATTCTCGACCTGTCCTACGCCGCGGCAAAACAGCTCGGGATGCTCGAGGCGGGCGTCATCCGCGTCAGGCTGGAAGTCCTGCGTTAGGCCGGCGGAGGGGCGTGTCATACCGGTTCCCCTTCCGGGGGCGGTCCGGTCAATAGGCCGTGGCTCACGATGCGTAAAAAATTGACGCCGATCTCGCCCGGGCCGATCTCCCGGGCGTTCAAGAACTGCGAGCTCAACAGGGATTCGAAGGCCGTGTAGAGCATCTCGGTGGCGACGAGCGGGTTTATCCCAGGATGGACGTCACCCTCCCGCTGACCGCGTTCGATCATCTCCACCACGCCCCGCACGAAGGGTTCGCGCATCGCCACGAGCTCCCGCCACAGGTCAGGGTAGTCGGTGCGCAGGTCGGTGAGCATCTGCATGGAGACGCGCTGCCGCATCCGCTGGGCGAAGTCGGTGACGGCCTTGAGCATCCCGCGGATGGACGGCTTCGCCGCCGGCTCGGGGACCAGGCTTTGAAATTCCTCCGGAATCAGGTCGCCGAAGACCCACAGCACGGAGTCAATCTTCTCGTACACCAGCTCGAAGAGCACGGCGCGGACCAGCCCGTCCTTGCCCTCGAAGCAGCCGTAGATGGTCTTCTTGCTGATGCGGCACTCCCGGGCGATGTCGTCCAGGGATGTCTTGCGGGGGCCGTAGCGGTAAAAGAGGCGCCCGGCGGCCTCCAGAATCTGACGGCGGCGGGGGTCGTCGTTTTCCGGTTGACGGGTGTGGCGGATGATGTCTTCGAGGTCCATAAAACCCGCGAAACTTGAATTACCTAAATCGGTTTCCATTATAGCGTGAAGTTTCCAGGTCGTCAAGCTGAACGACGTGCCGAGGACGGAATTTTTTTTAACGCCTGAAAAAACCGCCGCCGCCGCGCGTTTTACGGGTGCGAACCCCCGGATAATTTTACGAACGGCAGTATGAACAGTGAAATAAGGACGAACACCCCCGCCACGAGGAAGGCCGCCCAACTTCCGACGGTTTCCCAGAGCCAGCCGGCCAGCCAGCTCGCGGGGAGCGCCGCCAGCCCCATCATCAGGCGCGTCGCCCCCAGAATGGTCCCCCGCAGCTCCGCCGGCACCAACTCCACCGCCGCGCAGCTCAGGGCGGGCTCGAAAAGGCCCGTGCACAGGCCGTAGAGGACCAACAGAATTATGGACCACCAGCCCGACGGTCCGAGGAGGGCGACCGCGCAGAGCAGGATGAACGATAAAAGTGACAGGGTCAGGACCGGCCGCCGCCCGATGCGGTCCAGCATCCGTCCGCCCCGGTAGGAGGCCAGAACGGCCGCGGCGGTCATCGCCAGGTACGCGAGCGGGATCATCCCCGGCGGGACACCGTTTTCTTCGGCGTAAACGAGGAGCAGGGAGTAGGAGAAGAGGCCCAGGGAGGCCACGAAGACGAACAGGAGGAACAGGCGGCTGTTACGGTCGAGGAGGCGGAGGGAGAGGCGCTTCGGTTCCCGTTTCACGCGGGATTCGGGGAGAGTCAGAAGGATGACCAGGGCCGCGACGGCGCACGGTACGGCGGCGATATAGAAAATCCAGCGGAGCGGGATTGTATTTACGAAAAGCCAGGCCAGGAGGGCCCCGGTAAAGGCCCCGCCGTTGTCCATCGCCCGGAGGACGCCGAAGGCCCACCCCCTCTTTTCGGCGCCGTAAACGTCGCTCAGCATGGCGTCCCGGGGCGCGCCGCGGACCTTGCCCAGCCGGTCCACCACCTTGGGCCCGATCATCTGCCCCGGGGTCCGGGCCAGGCCGAATCCCAGCTTGCCCAGCGCCCCGGCCAGGTAGCCCGTCCAGATGAAGACCTTCCGCCGCCCCAGCTGGTCCGACAGGTATCCCGAGGCCAGTTGCGCCAGGGAGACGACGGCCGTGCCGAGCCCGTCGAGGAAGCCGATGAAGGCGGTCCCCGCCCCCAGGCCCAACAGGTACAGCGGCATGATGGGCAGCAGCATGTCCGAGCCCATGTCGTTGAGGAAGCTGGAGGCCGAAAAGGCCCGCAGTATGCGCTTGCGCTTCTTGTCGTCGCCCATCGTGGGTCCCTTTCAACCTGAGACTGGTGTAGTATAAAATAGTTACGTCATTCGTGGGTCGGTACGGACGCGGGAGCGGGATGGCCGAATTTTTTCAGATATTGAAGACCGCCGCCGTGGACGCCTTCCTGAGCGTGGGCACCTGGGTGGCGCTGATGCTGCTACTTTTCGGCTGGCTCGAGGTGCGCACCGCCGGGGGCATCGTACGGGGGATGCGGAAGCTCAGGCGGTGGCAGCCCGTGTTCGGTGCGCTTCTGGGTGTTTCCCCCGGCTGCGGCGGGGCCATCTTCATGATGCCCCTCTTCGTCAACGGGACCGTCACCTTCGGCACCGTCGTCGCCACCCTCCTGGCCACCATGGGCGACAGCTCCTGGGTCATCTTCAGCCGCCTGCCGGGTCACGCCCTGGTCATCCACGGCATCAGCTTCGCCGTCGGCGTCGGCACCGGATACCTGGTGGACGCCCTGGGTATCGGGAAAAACCTGCTCAAGGGCAGGGAGACCGAGGCCATGGCCGTCATCACCGAACAGGCTCAAAGAGGCGAGGCGTGCCTCCTGCCCGGCTTCGAGCACACAGAGCCCGCGGGCATGGAGGCCGCCCTGCACAAAAGGACGCACATCAGGCCCAAAAGCCTCTTTTACCGGATCACCCACAACCTCTTCCGGTTCGTCTGGGGCCTTTTCCTGGCCGGGTTCGTCCTCACCTTCCTGTCACAGATGCTCCAGATACCGGCTGCGACGATTGACGGCTGGTTCGGGTTCCCCCTCTTCGAGATTTTCGGAATCGTCGGCGCCGTCGTCTGCCTGGCCTGGATGATTTTCGCCAAAAAATTTCTGCGCGACGACACCCACGAGGAGGACGAGGAAAAATCCCAGAGTTTCCGTGAGATGCTCATCCACAACGCCGAGGACACCGCCTTCGTGGTGGTGTGGGTCGCCGCGGCTTACTTCGCCTTCTACGCCTTCAACGCCTGGAGCGGGGTGGACATGACCGCGCTGGTGCGCTCCGCCGGACCGTGGGCGGTCATCGGCGGGGCGGTCATCGGGCTCATCCCCGGCTGCGGCCCGCAGATCGTCGTCACCACCCTCTTCATCCAGGGGATGGTCCCCTTCAGCGTGCTCATCGCCAACGTGCTCTCCCAGGACGGCGACGCCCTCTTCCCGCTGTTGAGCCTGCACAAAAAAAGCGCCTTCCTGGCGACGCTGGTGACCACGGTGCCTGCGATCGTGGTGGGCCTGGCCTTCAATTACTTCTTACCCGGTTTCATGGCCGCGCCGCTGGCCGTGCCGTGACGTCGCGCCCCCTCTCCCTTTTAGGGAGAGGGTTGGGGTGAGGGTAAGGTCGAAGCGGCGGGGATGGGAATCCCCGCCCTACGTTTTTTAATCAAGCCTGGGTGAGGGCACCTAAAAAATGGGCTGACCGGTCGGTCGGCCCCTGCGAGGCTAGCTTGTGATTGAGACGTAGGGACGACCGTCCAAGGTCGCCCGAAAACGGGAGGGTGTGGACACCCTCCCCTACGACAAGTGAGATATCGCCCGGCCCTACGGCATCCCGAAATACACCGCCAGGCCCACGTAGGCGCTGCTCTCGAAGACCTCATCATTATTCAAGAACAGGCTGTACCCGCCCGGGAGGCCCCCCCCCCTGAAGGGATTCGGCTTGAG